>MGXH01000013.1 GCA_001801305.1 Gammaproteobacteria bacterium GWE2_42_36 | reverse complement strand
ACAATATGTTCAACCGCAAGCCAGGCGCCTCTATTGTCGCCGTACGCCGAGCCGGATCCGTTGCAACCTTTCATATGCTCAATGCTTTTTTTACAATCACGCAAATGATTGTTGTCGGCTCAACCTATTGGAATCAAGGCTTTGGCATGAATGAGGGTGAAGTCAAAAAAGATGTTGAAGGCCTGCAAACGATGCGCAATTTAGGCCAGAATATGGCTTGGCTGATTAAATCGATCGATGCTGCAAAAAATTCCGTCGCAGAACCCGCGACAAATCGCGAAGTATTGATGAGTTTTATCCGCGAGACAGATTGAATATTGCGAAGCGTTTAAGCGCCGAAATAATTCAATCCTTCGTCATTGCGAGGAGCGTTAGCGACAAAGCAATCTAGTTCTAGTACTGGATCGCTTCGACACGGCGTGTCTCGCAATGACAGAAGAACAATAATGTGATCCCTGCATAACTTAATAGAGCGCGAAACTCGTGTTAAGTTTATTGCCATCACTCTGGAAATAACAAAATTTCTTAAAGTTTTGCAAAACTTGACCAATTTGCCGACTCACCGTAAGATGCGCCAAATGCGTTTACTGATTTTAAAAATAATGGCCGCGAGCATTGCGTTATTATTGCTCAGCGCGTGCAGTTCGGTAGTTGTCGATAAAAAGACGGCTGGGCTCGGCAATCCACAACATATTTACCACGCCATCTATCCCGCATCGATTTGGAGCAATTTAAGCAAAGATTTCCGATTACCCGACGAAACGCCGGAAAACCCACGAGTCCGTGAGCAAATCAACTGGTATCTTAACAATCCGAAAGTCTTGGCTCGCATCATGGATCAATCGCGTCCGTATCTGTACTACATTTACCAACAAGTCAAAGCACGTAATTTACCCGCCGAAATCGCCTTACTACCGATGCTCGAAAGCAGTTACAATCCGTTTATCTATTCGCATGTCGGCGCTGCCGGCATTTGGCAAATGATGCCGAGCACCGCATCGGGTTATGGATTGAAAATCGACTGGTGGTACGACGGTCGACGCGACATCATTGCTTCAACCGGCGCTGCGCTTGACTATTTGACGTATTTAAACAATTTATTTAATGGTGATTGGCTTCTCACATTTGCCGCTTACGATGCGGGCGAAGGAACAGTCAATGCGGCTATCAAACGCAATCAAGCCGCTGGACTCGATACAGATTTTTGGAACTTGCCTTTGCCGAGCGAGGCCCAAAACTATGTGCCCAAATTACTCGCCCTCGCAACCCTCATCAAACATGCCAACAATTACCCCATTGATTTACCTGATGTGCCCGATGAACCTTACTTGGCAGCCATTACCGTGAGCTCACAAATCGACTTGGACAAAGCCGCTGATATGGCGAATATCGACCCCGCTTTGTTGCGGCATCTCAATCCAGGGTTTAGCCGTGGAGCCACTGACCCGAATCTGCCGACACTGTTGTTATTGCCTATCGATAATGCCGCAAGCTTTCAATCCGAACTGGATCAAATGCCCGACGCGCAAAAAATCGCCTGGGTGCAACACACGGTTGAAGGCAACGACACCCTTTTCAATATTGCCAAAAGATACAAAACCACTCCTGAAGTTTTACGCCAAACGAATCACCTGATGCATGATCAATTAAGGCTTGGGCAAATCATTTTAATTCCGAGCGACAATAAGAATTTGGCCAACAGCGTCCTAACAGGCGCCGCTGCAGCAAGCTCGACAGAAATTCCGAAACTTCCCGAGATCAAAGTGATTAACTATACCGTTTTGCGCGGTGATACCATTAATTCTGTTTCGAGAAAATTCCACATCACACCAAATCAATTAAGATTTTGGAATGGATTAAAACGAGACATGGATTTAACCGTCGGGCAATCAATTACTATTTGGCCGCCGAAAGAACATAAAATACCTGTCAATCATTCTCATGCGGCGCATGCAAAGCATGCTAAGCACGCACTTCACAAAAAACCGACACACGCCCCTGCCCACCATAAACAGAATGGTCACCAATCTTCGTAAGAATTTCTTATTCTATGTATTGAGAACTTAGGTTTTGGCGTCATGACAAAAAAGAAAGAGTGACATCAACCCAACCTCGGCGCCCGAATCAATTACTACCGTTGCTTCCTTCCGGATCTGGCGGGGTTCGCAATTTATCGTCGCGAGGGAGCCAATGTCACCGCTGCGTATTTTACACAGAAAACACAAAAGGTGAATTTTTATTTTTTAGCCTGCGTTTGGCACTAAAAAAATAAAAAAAATAATTTCCTCCTCTTGCAATCCACGCTATCATGAAAGGGCGTATTTTTATCAATATCTTTTTACGGAGGTAATATCTTATGAAAAAAATTCAGGACGAACTCATTCTGTTACTCAATCAAGCTTTACGATTGGAACATGCCGCTAGAATTCAATATTTAGCGCATGCCGAAATGTTGAAAGGCGTGAATGCAGAAGCTCTCATCGAACGACTACAAGAAATTGCGAGCGATGAAGAAAAACATGAAAAAACATTTCGCACGCTTATCGGCGATTATCTTGGCGGCGAACCTACTATGGAATTAGCCGTGACGCATCGCGCACAAGAGCTCCCAGCTATTCTTGATATCAATTTAAAAGGGGAAAAAGAAGCCATCGATTTTTATAAACAAATTTATCGAAAAATTGTTGATAATAAAGACAGCTTCCCTTATTGCTTTGAAGCGCTTGAGCATGGCGTTCGCCATATCATCCTCGACGAAGAAGAACACGTCGCTGAACTCTCTCTTCTGATAGGGAAGTAAAGGTAAAGGGCGCTCATCAAGGGCGCCCCTACGAACTCTCGACATCAATCGTTTAAAAAAATCTTTAGGTTTACAAAAAACGATTCACTTTGATTCAAACAATTTTATTTGATCGTAATCACTACACGACGATTGGATGATCGCCCATCTGCTGTTGCATTACTGGCCACTGGATTACGCGCGCCAAATCCTTGCGTAAACACACGACTATTAACAACACCCTGAGAAACCAAGTAATCTCCGACGCTTTGTGCGCGATGCTCAGACAATTCCTGATTATGCTCAGCACTGCCGGTATTATCTGTATAGCCTGACACCACGATGTTGTTTTTATCGTATTTCTTGAGCACTATCGCAACAGAATTTAAGGTCGAATAAAATGAAGAATTAATATCCGAACTATCGGTTTTAAATGTTACATCCGAAGCCATATTCAATTGAATACTATCGCCGACTTTCGTCACCTGAACGCCCGTGCCCAATAAACGCTGCCGTAATTCATCATTTTCTTTATCCATGACATGGCCGATCACACCGCCCGTCAAACCGCCCGCCGCAGCGCCAATCAGCGCGCCATCTCGCCCACCAATCAGTCCGCCCACAATCGCACCACCGACAGCGCCAATTCCCGTTCCGATCGACGTATCATTAACCTTTTTATTACCTGTATAAGCATCGGTTGTCATACAACCGGTCAATGTCGTAGACAACGCGGCAACCAGCGTTGCGCCAATAACTGTTTTTTGAATGCTCGTTTTATTCATGCTATTTTCCTTTCATTAAAATCATAAAGATGGGCTAATTATAGCCGACAATTGTTTTTCCAAAAATAACAATTGTAAAAAATAATGCTTTTTATGCGCTCGTTTTTAACCATTATTTTTGCTATACTCTGCTTATGAAAAAAGCTTCTTTAGTCAATACAAACCCTTATCTTAAAGGCCAAAATAGGGCGGCGTTAGCTGCTCGCTCTACAATCACCTCTTGTGGCGTTGAAGGCGTCAAAGTCGATTTATTGAAAGCGCTGGCTATTATCATACCTCGCAGACCTAAACGAATTCTTAGTGATTCTAAGAAATAGAGTCACCAAGAATCTTATAAAAAATCGCCTGGATAGGTTGAGTGCTTTCTGAAAATGCCGCATGAATTGCTTTTATGTAGTTTTCAAATCCATTCGGATTTTTCGTTTGATCGATGCTTGTGTAATTTAATTGAGGCATATCTGCTTGCATCGCCATCAAGTTCGCTAATAAACGACTTAATCTGCCATTTCCTTCACGAAACGGATGAATAATAATCAACTCCGCATGGGTGATTCCCAAAGTGGCAGCTAGTTTATTCAGATCGGTCTCATGGCAAGGCGTGTATTTTTTAAGAAAATCATTTTCAAATTTTTGCATCAACTGAGAAATAAAATTTGGCGCCGCAAATGGAAATCCGGCTTTTGACATGCTCACTGTCCTATATCTGCCTGCGAAAGGATAAATATCGCCAAGCCATAACTCATGGAACTTACAAATATCATCGGCTGTAAATGTCTGATCTTTTTCAACAACCTCCTCTAACTCAAGCTCAGCGCGCTGCAATTCGTACGCCTCTATCTGATCCATTGTTTTTTTCGAGGTAATATGCAAATAATTTTTAAGCACGCCATCATCAGAGCTTGGCTCATAGTCTTCATTTTCTGGGATAAAATAACGGTGTGTGTTTTTCACGTACTAAGTCCTATTCAAGCTACCAGAAAATTCTTTTTCGAGATAATAAAGAGCTGCGAAATGTTTTATACTCTCAGGAATCCCTTTCGGAAGCGGGTTAACTTTTATGGATACTAGTCCTCCTGCGCCCAATGCTATTCCCCCAATCAGTGAGTACTCGTGAGATAACCCCGTAGATTGAAGGGAAGAGCAATAAACATATGCTGATCCTATAAAAGCCATGAGATTAAAACTGAAACTTGCTGACATTTTTTTATGCCAGGATCGATCAACTACGCGCTGAATATCTTTGATAGCCATAGTTAATTTGTGCTCCGCTGCATACTGCTCTCGAAGCGGCTGCTCAGACTTAAGAATATCCTTGCATAGTTGATCAACAAAAATGGCAAATTCTAAATTGAAGTGCGACAGTCAGAAAAGTTGTATATTCATGTTCTTGGGGAACTTGAATAAACAAGCAAAGGAGACTGTCACGTGGGGAAGTATAAACAATTGTCGATGTCAGAGCGACGACGTTTATCTGTTTTTCTTGAAATGGGTATATCGATAGGAGAGATAAGCAAAAGGCTAGATAGGAATAAAGCGACTGTTTACCGAGAAATCAGAAGGAATAAAGGAACGGAGGTATATTGCGCAGGGGCGGCGCAACGGAAAGCTGATGGAAGAAGGGAGAGGAGTCATTGTAGCAAATTGCAAAAAGATGGGATCTTGCGTGATTATGTGGTCAGGAGCTTACAGAAAGGCTGGAGTCCCGAGCAGATTTCAGGGCGTATGAAATATCAGAAGCTCCATTTTTATGCTTGTCCCGAAACGATTTATCTTACGCAACCACGACATGCTGAGGGCGGCATTTTCATTTCGAATTCTGCAGTTATCCTCTCGGAACGTAACGTCCAAGCTCCAATGTAGACAGCTCTCTATTTGCCAATGGGATCTTATCGTATGAAGAATCTCCAGCGGTTTCTCAACGGGTAAAGAGCTAATGTAAAAACGCTTTTCAGTCACAACATTTCCTTGGGTTTCAGATGCATGAATGACACGAATAATACTGTTTAAATTTTTCCAACGAGGATCAATCAGATTAGCTAATTTATCTGTTGAAATAACCTCTATCTCTCGCTGATCAATTCTTCCATGCTCAGCATCGATTTCATCTTTCGCTGTTGTTGGCAATAAAGTCGTTGCGCCTTGATCCAACATG
This sequence comes from Gammaproteobacteria bacterium GWE2_42_36, assembly GCA_001801305.1. GTDB lineage: Bacteria > Pseudomonadota > Gammaproteobacteria > UBA12402 > UBA12402 > UBA12402. The sequence continues at coordinate 24,932 of MGXH01000013.1, read as the reverse complement.
TCAAAACTCTCTTTGACTAACTCATGCAGTGATCCTTGGTTCCCTTTTAAAGCAATGACATATTTTAACTGCCCCAAGCTGATTCCATTAGCACAAGACCAAGCATTGATGACGTGTAGCGCTTTTTGACACTTGCTCTTACACCCTGATCTCCTCAGCGTTTTTCCATCGATCGGTATGATCGTTTCTGGAATTAAATCCCGAATCCTTTTCAGCCAGTTTATCGAGCATTCTTGTATCGCTTTAGGTTCCAACGCTGCAAATACTCTCGATATCGTGTCGTGAGACGGGATCCCATGGGGTAACTCTAAAAATTGAGAGAACCAATCCTTATGGAGCTCTCCAAAATCTTCAATCTCCTCCCAGTCCGTAGCCCCAGCTATTACCCCACATAATGCTAACGCTATAATATCCAACAATAAATGCTTCTTCGTTCGGTCTACTCGCGGATCTTCTAACTCTCCAAAACATTCGATAAACACTGCATCCATTAGAACCAGCTCCTTTTTGTAAAAAAAGAATTTTCTCCTAATCCTGGCTCTTATCAATCTCTTTCTTCAAATTCTATAGGATACTTTAATCAAAATTTAGATGCGTTTACCGTGTACACTTGAAGCCTAAATAGCTTCCTTAACGTATACTAACCTACAAATTTTCTTCCAACCCTATTGAATGAAATTTTGCATTTCTTTGTATTTTTTGTCGCGACTATGCTGCTGCTGTAGACAAATTTCTTCAATGATCTGAAAATTATCTGTCAAAACAGAAACTACTCGCTCATCAATCGCTTCACCTATCATATTATTTAAAATAGACAAAATCTTTTGCTTATCAAATCCTGGTTTATAAGGCCGCTCTTCTCGAAGCGCTGTAAATATATCAGCAACCGCCATAATCCGCGCTTCTAATGATATTTCATTTCCCGCAATACGGAATGGATATCCTTTGCCATCAAGCCTTTCATGGTGAAATGCAGCCCATTCCGTGATTTCGTGAAATCCAGTTATTTTAGACATGATTCTATAAGTATGAAAAGTATGAGTCTTCATAATCTTCATTTCATCTATTGTTAACTTATCGGGTTTGTTCAATATCTCATGCGGGACAACTAATTTACCGATATCGTGAAAAAGTCCGGCGATCTGCATAAACGTACATTGTTGTTCTGAAAACCCCATATATTCAGCTAATGTTTTTGCAGTATAAGCAACGCCAACAGAATGTGTTGCAGTAAATGGACTGCGAAAATCAATGACCTTGCTTACCATGTTTGCAAAAGATAATAAGTTTGGTAAGTCAAATTCAGCCTTTTGAAGTGTTTCTATTTCTTTAGTTAAAAGACCGTCAAGATAGCTTGATACAATATCAAGCCAAAACGACTCTTGCGGAACAAGCGATAAGAAAACATCAACAAATTCAGGGTTAAATTTCTTTCCACGCTCTTGAACGATACGCTCCTTTATTTCATCGACTTGATGCAAGACGTAGCTATCAGGATGAAGTAATGTATCTATTTTATCTGCTAGATTGATATAGTGACAAAATGAATGAACTGTATCTCTATCTTTTTGCCAATTTGCATGATGATAACGGGCAATATCTGCTATTTGTTTGAATGGCTCATAATCTTTTAATATAAAATGACTGGCTTCTTGATGACATCGCGTGGAATCATCATAATTAAAATCAAGTATTTGTGATCGTTGCTGTAAAGCTAATGGCGTAGCTCCAATATCATGGAGTAATCCAGCAAGTAATATTTCTAGCTGCTCAGCTCTGTTTAAACCATTTGCCTTTGCTATACGGTAGGCTATATAAGCAACTCGCTTTTGATGATCTATGAGCCGTGAACTAACTAAGTCAACTGCTCTTGATAACGCAACAATCAACTCACTCTGAGGTATTAATATATTTTCAGCAAACAATTCCCTATCCTCGCTTTCATTCCATCTAGTAAATAAGGCGCCCATTTAGTTTATGTTTTTACAATCCTGTGAAAATGATATCATTTTTCAAAGACGATTTCAGCAGAATTGTCAAAGTCGCAGCAGTCCCCGGAGTTGAGATTCGACCACAAAACACAATAGAAAAAAATTGGCAATGGCACACGCTATTAAATTTATACTTCTTTTTCTAAATTATAGATGCCGTTATAAAAATCCATTTCGATCTTGCTTAACTTAACTCTTAAATGGGATTTCATCGAAGTGACAGCAAAAGGCACATTCCATAACACTACATTGTATCATACAATACGTATGATACAGTTGAGGCGATACTTCATCGGAGATTAGGCAACTCTGGCGGATTAGGGTTCCGCCATGATTCAACAGCAATTTTTTCAAATCTGTCTGGACAGAAAGTTTTTTAAAACGTATCAACAAATAAAGCGCGCTCACAGCAATACCCATAATAAAACCCGCCCATAAACCTTCCCCACCAAAATCAAGCACTTTCCCAAAAAGATAGGCCATTGGCAATCCAATAACCCAATACCCCAAAATACTTGAATACATATTGCTTTTGGTGTCTTTTAACGCGCGTAAACTGCCTGCGGTAATATTTCGTACACCATCGAATAAAACAAAAATTGCAATAGCCGTAAGAAAATGTTTTGTATACAAAATTAATTTATAATTTTTTGGATCTGTCATATTGATATCTAGCGAAATTAATAATTCCTTGGCAAAGATATAAATACAGGAAAGGATGAACATGAAAATCAATGCGATGCTGATATTAGCATAGAATGACCGTTTCACTAATAATCGATTATTTTCCCCAACCGCATAACCAATTTGTACTGCCGCGCACTCAGTCAAAGCAAACAGGGTTGTAAATGCAAAAACAAGATACTGTCGAGTGATCTGAAATGCAGCCAAAACATCCGTTCCAAACAAGGACATGAAAAAAGCAAACATTAACACGGCGCCAACTTCGATACTAAACATCGCTCCGAGCGGCCAACCGACCCGCCAAAGCTCGAAGAAATACTTAAACCCCGCAGACAGATTTTTAAATGCTGAAAATAACTGATAGGAGCGTAATAAGGGCATTGAAAATGCCATGATGATAAACAGGATATCTAAAACACTGTATGAAATCGCATAGCCATATCCAAAACCGGCTAGCCCAAGTTTTGGCAATCCTAACTTGCCTAAAACGAGAGAATAATTAGCTATCATAGAGATGGGTATGGTAATTAAAGTAAAAAATAAAACCAGTCGGGTACGATGCAACCCAATTAAGAATTTTTCAATTAATATTAAAAAAGCCAAAGGGAAAAAACTCCACATAAATGCATGCAGAGCGATCTTAATTAAAAAGGCCACTTGATTATCTCCAAATCCTAACAGGGGAAGAAAATAAGGAGTCCCCCATAAAACCACACTGGCAAAAATGGCCAACAGCATATTCAATAAAATACTTTGCGCAAAAGCATGTTTAACCCCGTCAGGATTTTTTGAGCCTAGATCCTGGGAAACCAAAATGGCCGTTGCAGCAGAAATACCGGAAATCATCATCAGAAGAAAAAAATAAATCGATTGGACGAGAGCCATTGCCGCCAAAGCCTCACGCCCTAGTTGTGCTGAAATCCACGTGGTCATAAAAAAGTTAAGCGCATACAACCACTCAGAAAATAAAAGTGGAACGGCTAATCTAAATGATTTCTTTGTTTCGTGAAAAATAGAGGGTGATTTGTTCATCACATTATTTTGTCTCGTTGTTTTTTTGACACGCCTAATTCTTTTTGCGTCCCCTGCAAGGAGCATCGGCGACGGAACAAAGACACTAGCCCGTCATTGCAAGGAGGGTTAGCGACGAAGCAATCAGCATCAGAACTTGATTGCTTCGACTATGTCTCGCAATGACAAAATCCTCTAACTATATACTATTTCTGCGCCAGAACAGGGATTAAAACCGCCTCAAGTTCTTTTCGCAGTTCTTTTAACGCATCAAGAAATTTTTCTTGATGTTCGGTGAATTTTTCTTTAGCGAGATTTTGATAATATTCAATGCCCTTGCTCAAGTTTTCTTTTACTTCCTGTAGCTTTTGTTGCGATCTGGCAGGAAGTCCTAACGAGGCGTTTTTGACTTCTCCTAACAAATAGTTAATTTGTAATCGAAGTTCAGTGATGAATACATGCGGCCTATTGGGATTTATTAACAAAGAAATGCGGCCATAAATATGATCTACCATTTCTTTGAGAGAAACGATCTTATTGAAATTGACGAGATTTGGCCCTGGGCAAATAGCGCCAGTTACGTTGAGATCAATATCATTTTTGATGGTAGCTCCCGCAGCTAAATCATGACAAATGCAAGATTTGCTTAAGACGATTTCTTTCAATGCATTTGCCTGTTCGGTAGATAATGAAGCATCGTTTTTTAAGGCTAGCAGTTTCTGCTGTTGATACTCTCGAGAAGCCATGCAAATGGGGGGCTCGCCGAATTCGGTATTTAATTTTGCAAATCCTTTTTTGCAAAGTGCGCCTGGCGTGCCCTGCTCAATACGTTGGCGTCGAGCATTTTCACTGGCCGATACGGCAATGTTCCAAAAAGGAATGCCTAAAGGTGAGCTGGCGCTGAGATACGGCTGCGCCGTTAATAGTTGGTTTAATTGCTCAGGATCAACATTCGTAACTTCTGGGACGAGCAAAAAAGGACTGCCCCAACCAATAGCGTCAAGTTCGTAATGATTCATGAGAAATTCATGCTCTTCATGCGTGCCCACGCCACCTTGTGCGGTAATTTTTACAGGGTGCGGTTTATCCGGGCAAAGTTTTTTGAGATTTTTCAAGGCGTTTTGATACAGTTTATGTAAACCCGCAATAAACTCATCTTTGCGTTGTTTGAATTCTTCTAAAATAGGCCCAAACAATTGACCCTCATTAATAAAGGCATGACCGCCGCAATTTAAAGGGGATTCAATGCGATATTCAGAAACCCATAATCCGTGTTTTGCGAGATATTTTCCTTGAATAGTTGCAGAGCGATAATCGCTGACTTTCAAGCAAATTCTTTTCTTCAAGGCATTGTTTTGGTCGGGGAAAAAATCTTCAAACTGCGTTAAATAGCCATACAAATGCGGATTGAATCCTGCGGAGAAAACAACGGAGGAGTCCAGATCGCTTTGGGCATATCCGCGTAAAGCGGCGGCGGCATCAGAATATTCATAAGGCAACATTTCCCCCCCTCGGAATGCTGGACGATCTATTTTGGTCATGATGTTGACGTCAATACTGCCGGGGACAATGTGTTGGCGGAGTGATTGCTGTAATTGTTGTTTTTTCTGTTCATTCGACTCTAACAGCATGGCTTGATAGGCTTGTTTTTCACTACCGTCATCTGGTAATAACTCAAAATAACGCGAGATATCGCTACCGGCTTCAAATAAAGAGGCTTTCAGTTTTACGATTTGCTTTTGAACAATGTTGTTCAATAAATTCAAGTAAGCAGTAATGCGTTTTGCCCGAGAGTCATGTTCTGTGGCGGGGATTGCTTGATAAGGCTCACAGATTCTTTCACACCAGCATTTTCGCATTTGCTCGATTAGCACATCATCAACTAAAGCTACCACGGATGAGATGCTATATTTGGCAACCGCTAAGGCAGAATCTATTGTAAATCCAGTTCCCATGACGGGGATGTAAAAACGATGGGGTGATTTGACATTGGACATAACGTAATAATACTCGTATGAATTTTTGATGATATGGTAACACTTTTTGAGTTAAAAGAAGGAGACATTCTTGCTTTTTCGGCGCTTTTTAATGATTACGATCCGGCTGAGAGACTTTTTCTTCTTATGTTCTGGCTTTGAGGGCCTCATTTCGAGACGTTAAAAACCTTCTGGTTGCTTTTTTATTCTGAGTTCGCATTAAACGCATATCCAGAACATGTCACCCGTTTTGGGAGATGACTCAAAATTTAGGTGGATTTTTTTAGAAGAGGTTGTTTTTTTCGGATTAATGCTCGTTTTATTTTTCTTTTCCGAGCAGCCATTCTCGTGTGACTTCTAATTCTTTGCAGATTTGATCAAGGAGCGCATCACTCGGTGGCATAATGCCCGCTAAAATAGCACGGCTGGTCGATACGGGAATTTTGAATAATCGAGCAAATTCATTAGCGCGTTCTTGGCTGTCGAAAGACATATCAATTGTGTCGAGAAGACGATGTAATCGCTCAATGAAAATACTTTTGACCATTAGTTGCCTCTCAAATTTATAATCGGGGCAGTATAGCTTTTTTTTGAAAAGTCTCTAGTGATTTTTTTGGGAAATAGCCAGAAATTTTTGTGTTTATCCCTATTTCAACCTGAGTTCGGGATAACGGAAGACAAACAAGAGATGGGTTGGCCTTAGCTTGTTTTCGCTCATGAGTCGGACTTTGTCATCCCGCGGCTTGACCGCGGGATCCAGAGAGCAGCCGAAAAAAACGGAACTCTGCGCACCTTGTTCGATAACGCGTCGCGCTTAATCGACATCCCTGTCTTTGGCGCGCTCAAATGAATTCCATTCATTTGCCGCTATCTCACTTCGGTGCTCGGGGCCCTCCTCAATTTTCGCGAAAACAAACTTAAGGCCAATCCAATCACGGTCCAAATGACCTGCTTTCTTATCCCGAACTCAGGTTATTTCACGCTTGAGGCATCCCTACTCTCACATTTATTGTGAGACTTGTCGGTTGTTTAAGATAAGGGATGGTGATGTCCAACAACGCTTTGAGTTCGGCAGAGAGTCTTTTTTTGCGCAGGGCTTTCGTGGAGAGCGTTTCATCTGTTAGCTGCCCGCACAAAAGGGTGCCCCGCTTATTTTCACAATAGGCGAGGCGAGCTATCATCATGTCGTTGCTCTAATGCCTATTTTAAACCGGATGATAGGAACACCATCCGCAAAACACACGGGCATATAAGCTAAATAACGCTAAAAAAATATCTCGATTGATGATCGTTAAGTCTCCTGCGGAAAGTTGACGTATGAGATGTAGCGGCAAGCCCAACGCAAAAGCAATTTCATTTTCCGAATATCCTTCGACGCTCAATAAATCATGCAAAAGGTATTCGATCAGCCGAGGCGATTCTTCTCGCACTTTTGAAAATAAATCGACAAAATGATTGTGTTTTTTGAAATCGACGAGCGTTCTTAAATTATTTTTTTCTCTTTGACGGTAGGATGATCGTGGCTTATATTTTTTCTTTTCCATGACCATCACTCCTGTTTTTTGTTTTTTATATTTTCTCCGTCAGAATCAGAATAATTGCCCTGCTTTTTTTTGTGTTGATCGATTGTTTCCATGCGATCAACCAGGATTTCTTTAGGTGCACGAATGCCTAGCCGCACTCTATTTTTTTGAATATCGAGGGTGATAATTTCAATTTGACCACCAATCACTAGCGATTGCCCTGTCTTTCGGCTTAAAACTAACATAAATAACCTCCGCTTGTTATTGTGTTTCGACTGTTTGTTGAAATGAACTTGGACTTACTCGAAAAACAGTAATTTCTGTCATTCAAGTGCTGCATTACCATTCCCGCTCTTGATCAGGTTGAAGTGAAATGCGCCGGGAATCCAATCCCATCGTTTCAGGCTCGATTTGAAGTGCGAAAACGCCCCAATCGCCTCAGCAAAAATGATAAATAAATATACAGAAATTTTACCCCGATTTGAAGTAACATAAGTCTGATTTTTTTGTAGGACTTTTCCTCAAGTTGAGGTAATCTAATCGATATGTCTGTCAGAGGATAGCCTTATGGAACCCATCAAAAATACTGCCTCCGCGAAGGAAAAAGGCAGTCGCCTGCGGCGATTGAGAAGAGCCGCCAATTTAGAAAGACGAGATTTGGCCAACAAATACGACATTAATTACGAAACGTTGAAGGGTTGGGAAAATGGTAAACATGGCGGGTTGACCAAGAAACGCGCGGAATTTTTCACCGAAGTGTTTAAAAACGACGGGGTAGAATGCGCCGTTGAATGGTTGATGTATGGCATTGGAGATGGTCCTCGGCTTGTGTATAAAAATAAAACAACAACGGAAGCGGATCTTGACCCCATCATCAAATTACCTCATTTAAATCTGTCTGAGCAAACTCAAATTGAGCAAGAACTCAGCTTTTTTTGTGAAAAAAATAAGCCTGCTTTTTATGCGATTGTGACAGATCATTTGATGGAGCCCTCCTTCCAAAAAGGAGATATTGTCGCGGGCATTAAATTATTTGATGTGGACATGAAAAAAGCCATTCGATGTTGCTGTTTATTTCAAACAGCTGATGGTGAAATCAAGTTACGCTATCTCAAAGAAATCACTAAAAAAGAAGATTACGTTTTTATCGGGCTCAATATTCAATTGAATTCGGATTCGGCAAAGATTATTGTGCCGCAAACAGATTTAGTGACGATTGCGCCGGTACTTTGGCATCGACATCCGCATATGTATTAAGGCCTGTTTCTGTTACAACCATATCTAGGCGCACATCCCAGCCTGCGCTTTCTAAGCGTTCAACTTCCTGAAGCGAATAGGCCAGGCCGCATAAAATAGGTTTTTTGATAGGGGTGGGATTGGCTCGAAATGCAAAAGTGCGATCGTAATAGCCTCCACCAGCACCTAAACGATAGCCTCGTTGATCAAACGCAACAAGAGGTACAATCACAAGATCTAATGCCATCAACTCAATTTGTTTTTTTTCATCCCAAGCGGGCTCTAAAATACGGTATTTATTTGGGCGCAATAAAGTATCGGGATCATATCGCTGAAAAACCAAAAAACCTTCTTTTGTAGGATGCAAGACGGGCAAATAGCAATTTTTTTGATCGCGCCAAATTTGATCGATAATGCGTTGTGTGTTGATTTCAGAACCACAAGCCAGATAACAGGCGATATGCTCGCTTTTTTGATATAAAGCGGAGGCTACCAAATAGGCTGCGGCCTGATTTGCAGTCGTTTCGCGCGCTTTCATCGATAAGCGCTTTCGTTCGTGACGCAGGTGTGTTCTTAATGTCTGACGATCAATCATCATACAAAATCAAAGGCTCATGCTGATAAAAAAAGTGGGCGGATAGAATGACTTGAACCCTATTAGCCCAAGTGGCGATCATATATTTATTTCAGGCTTCCTAATTAAATAGGCTTGCACAACAATAAACAGTGACAATCCCCTATCTGCATTTATCGGTTCAAAAATTATCCGCCCAAAAAACGATGAATTGAATGGAAAGCAATTAGTATTCTTCTTCTAGATCGCTCAAGGTGAGTTGTTCTTTTTGCGTTAAGGCGACTTCAATCTTACGCTGCATATCGCGGATTCGGTTCGCGATGACATCGATGTCCTTGTCTTCTTTTTGCTCAACATTTAATAATTGATACGCAATATTTAATGCGGCGATAATGGCGATATGCTCGATGCCGATCACTTTCCCAGAATCTCGTAATTTTCGCATTTCTTTATCCACATAGGTCGCTGCATTTTGTAATTCCTGTACACGATCCTGAGGACATCGTACTTTATACGTTTTGCCTAAAATTTCGACGGCAACATTGTGATGATCAGTCATGATGGCTTTTCTACCTTTTTGAGTTTCTCAATTAATTTTTTAATGCCCTGAATCGCGAGCGTCTGTTTTTTTAATAAACGATCACGCTCTGCTAATAATTTAGCCTGTTTTTCTCTCAGGAGTTTGTTTTCGCTCTTTTGCTTTTCATGGTTTTGCAACAAAGCATCAACTTGCTGCTCTAATTTTCCTAATACATCATGGCGCATGAATGATATCCATACAATTTTTACTTAAGAGCAATATAATGAGCGGTCCTCTGAAGGTCAATAACAAAACGATCTTGAGTGCGATTTTTTCGAAAAACGGGAGCATTCTTGGTATACTTAAATGACGCGTGCCATGGCGCGATAAAATCAGAGAGGCTTTAAGTTGCTTAAAAATCAGGTTCGTCTCATCGGGGGTAAGTGGCGAGGGAGAAAATTGCCATTTCTCGATGTGCCCCACTTGCGACCTACTTCGGATCGCATTCGAGAAACGCTATTCAATTGGCTCACGCCGATAGTGTCGCAAATTACTTGTTTGGATCTATTCGCGGGTAGCGGCGCGCTGGGTTTTGAAGCCTTGTCTCGAGGGGCTAAATCGGTTGATTTTGTTGATCTATCACAAGCGGCTATTGATCAGTTGCGCAAAAACGGCGAGCGGTTACAAGCCGAGTCGGCTCAATTTTTCTGCGAAGCCGCTTTAAATTTTTTACAAAAAGCTACGATCACTTTTGATATCATTTTTCTCGATCCGCCTTTTCAGGAAAATCTCATTAATGACTGCTTACGTCTCATCTTTACGCGACAACTGCTAAACCCGCAGGGCCTCATTTATATTGAAGAACCTCACTCTCGCACTTTATCATTACCCTATGCGGGATGGGTGATAAAAAAAGCAAAACAAGCTGGCAATGTAAAATACTATTTGATTGAAAATAGAGGAACGAACGCATGAAAAGTACGGCCTTTCACGTGATCAAAGACCCCATTCACGGATCCATTCAATTGACTTCACAGGAAGATCATTGGATTAAACCTTTTCTCGACAGCGAAAATTTTCAACGATTGCGGCACATCAAGCAGCTGGGTTTAGCTGACTGGATTTTTCCGGGCGCTTTACATAATCGCTTTGTGCATTGTCTGGGTTGTTGTTATATCATTAATCAAATTTGCCACAAGCTCGATTTGCCCGAACAAGATCGGCAGCTCGTCATGATCGCCGGACTGTTGCACGATATTGGGCATGGGCCTTTTTCTCATTCTTTTGAAGAAATTTTTGCAACTAATTCGATAAAACATGAGGCCTGGACGCCTTTCTTTTTGGATGAGTATCGAAATGATTCTTTTATTCAGCGGTTCAATCAACGCAATCGTCGTCATACCTTGTCAGTCGAGAAAATTGATCTCATTGAGCGGCTCATCATGCACCAACCGATTGGCAATAAGCTTTTATCTGACATGGTTTCCTCTCAATTAGATGCGGATCGATTGGATTATCTGCTTCGCGACAGTCACTTTTGTGGCGTTACTTATGGTACGTATGATCTTCAATGGTTATTGCATTGCTTGACGCCCATTTGTCATCAAGACGAAACACGATTAGGTATTACTTATAAAGGGATTGGTGTGACCGAGCAATATCTGATGGCTCGACGGCTTATGATGCGCAATGTGTATCAAAATGCAAAAAAACATGGCGCAGAATTTTTGCTACAACAATTTTTGAAGCAAGTGGCGAAAACGATTCACGACGATCAACTGCCCGGAGAATTATCCACAAATACGCTCGTGCAATTTTTAAAAGCATTGATGACTTATCAGCAAAACATCAAACAAACGAATAATAAAGCGCTCGAACAAACCTTTATGCAATCGCATTTTCATTTATACAAGCAATTAGGCGATTACGATATTTTTGCTTTAATTCGGCTTATGGCGCATGGATCGCATCAGCATTTTACCGCGGTTAAAATTGCGTCTCGATTGCAACGTCGGCAGCTTCCAAAAATCATGCCTGTTTGTGAATCGAATCTTCGCGCGGCAAAAGATTTACTCGATGAATTCAACCATCAACATCAAGGGAAAATGGAATCTTGGCAGCTGGGGCTGATTGACTTAACCCATTTATCTTATCAAGCCGCGGCGGACCCTATTCTTGTCGAAGACATTTCCGGCAATACACACTTATTACAAGAAAATTCACCCATGATCGATGCCATTTCCGATAAAAGAGAAAACACCTATTTAGTTTGCATCGATCAAGAAGCGTATGATAAATTTCGAGGCAAGCAACTATTCCAAGCGTTACAACAACGATAAGGAACAATCCATGGACTTATGCATCCTAATTCTTGCCGCGGGAAAAGGCGCCCGCATGTATTCAGATCTGCCCAAAGTGCTGCAACCGCTGGCAAAGAAACCCTTGTTGCAACACGTATTAGAGGCAACCCATTCCTTGCAAGCAACATCCACGTTGATTATTTATGGTTATGGTGGGGATCAAGTTAAAGCGGTCATGCAAAATCCCTTAATTACTTGGGTTGAACAAAAAGTGCAATTAGGTACCGGGCATGCCGTCATGCAAGCCCTGCCTTATTTGAAAGATCATCAGCGTGTTTTAATTTTAGCGGGCGATGTGCCGTTGATTTCGACAGAGACGCTGAGTCGACTCATTACTGCAACACCCGAACAGGCCATTGGGTGGTTAACCGCGCAGGTTGAAAATCCAACGGGACTTGGCCGTATTGTACGTGACAGAACGAATCAACCGATCGCTATCGTTGAGGAAAAAGATGCGAAAGAAGATCAAAAAAATATTAGAGAAATCAATACGGGCATTTGTTTAATTCCTGTTTCTTATTTAAAACGTTGGTTGCCAGAACTCGGGAATGATAACGCACAAAAAGAATATTATTTAACCGATTTATTTAGTCGCGCCATTGCTGAGTCTGTTTCGTTGGTGACCGTCGAGGCCAACAGTGAAATAGAAGTACTGGGTATCAATACGCACGTTCAGTTGGCCGAATGTGAACGGCTTTATCAGCGACAGCAAGCGGAATCGTTGATGATGAAAGGACTGACGCTCATTGACCCTGCCCGCTTCGACATACGGGGCCAATTAACTTTTGGGCGCGATGTCATCATCGACATCAATGTCATTCTTGAGGGAACGGTGAAAATAGGACGCGGTTGTTCTGTTGGTCCGAACGTATTTTTAAAAAATGTAACGATCGGTGACAACGTGACGATCGAAGCAAATTCCGTGATCGAAGAGGCTGTTATTGAAAACGGATGTGTTGTTGGGCCTTTTGCACGGATTCGACCAGGTACAGTGCTGCATGAAAAAGCCAAAGTCGGCAATTTCGTCGAAATCAAAAAAAGCCATATTGGAAAAAACAGCAAAGTCAATCACTTGAGCTATATTGGCGATACGATGATGGGCGAACACGTCAACGTCGGCGCCGGCACTATTACCTGCAACTACGATGGCGCCAATAAACATCAAACCACCATTGAAAATGAGGTTTTTATTGGATCAAATACCGCGATCGTTGCTCCCGTCACATTAAAAGAAGGATCGACGATCGGCGCGGGTTCTGTTGTTGTACAGGACGCGCCGAAACACAAACTCACGCTTGCACGTGCGCGACAAACTACACTTGATAGTTGGCAACGTCCCAAAAAGCAGTGGAAAAAATTATGAAGCGTTTTGGTTTTGCGGGACTGATTTTTTTGTTATTAACACCCTATGGTTATGCGGGATAATCGCTGTATGAAAAAGAAAATCACATTTCCGACGCTTTTAGAAAGTATCGGAAATACACCTTTAGTTAAATTAGATTTCGATACAAAACCTATGCTATTGGCAAAACTCGAATTTTTAAATCCAGGCGGCAGCGTCAAAGATCGATCGGCTTTATTTATGATTCAAGATGCCGAACGTAGAGGGCTTTTAAAACCGGGCGGGACCATTATCGAGGCTTCTTCGGGGAGTCAAGGTATTGCGCTTGCGATGATCGGGGCTCGCAAAGGTTATCACGTCATTATCACCGTGCCCGATCGTACGAGCGCCGAAAAAGTGGCGACGCTCAAAGCATACGGTGCCAAAGTATACGTGTGTCCGAACACGGATCGACTCGATGATCCGGAAGGATTTCATGCGAAAGCCGAAGCGTTGGCACAAAAAACGCCGAATTCATTTATGCCGCACCAATTTTACAATATCGTTAACACGATTGCGCATTTCGAAACAACGGGTCCGGAAATTTGGCGACAAACCAAAGGGCAAGTGACGCATTGTTTTATCGGGATGGGCAGCTGCGGGACGATCACGGGTGTGGGTCGATTTTTGAAAAAGAAAAATCCAGCGATTAAAATTATCGGCGTTGATGCCGCCAATTCTCAACTATCGAGCGCGAAAGGGCCAAAGAAATATAACACCGAAGGCATCGGCGTTGATGTGATCACCGATATTTTGGATTTTTCAGTTATTGACAAAATTATTCCGGTGACTGATCGCGAAACGTTTGCGATGACAAAACAATTAGCGAAAAAAGGATATTTGGTTGGATTGTCGAGCGGGGCCGTGATGTGCGCTGCGCTGCAACAGACAAAAAAATTAAAGTCAACCGATTTGGCCGTAGTGATTTTCGCGGATTCCGGCCGGGCGTATTTGAGCAAAGTGTTTAACCTCTGAGTTATTTTGGCGCGAAAAGAAAATGCTGTTAAAAGGATCTCCCCATGTTTGATTTTTTCAAATATCAATCTCTCGGCAATGATTTCATTGTGCTCGATTTTTTAAACAAAACCAATGCGTATATCGACGTTTTTTTAAATCCCCAAAAATGGCCCGCTCTTGCAAAAAAGTTATGCGATCGTCATTTTGGTATTGGCGCCGATGGTATTTTAATTATTCGTTATCGAGAAAAAAGAGAGATTGAAGCGTTATTGTATAATGCTGATGGGTCGTCTGGTTTTTTTTGTTTAAATGGCTTGCGCTGTATCGCGCATTACTTGGTGACGCAGCGCAATCAAGCGGCGTCGTTGTCAATGATCATGAATAAAAAAATAATTACCGCACAAGTTAAAAAAACAGGTCAAGTCGTGAATGTCTCTCTTTCTTTGCCAAAACCGCATTATCAAGGAATGCAGGTATTAACAATTCATCGAAAAAAAATCACCGGGCATATTGTCGATGCTGGGAATCCGCATTTTGTGATTTTCGATGAAATTGATCCGAGCTGGCTTGCGCAATACGGCCATAAAATTGAATCAAATCCATTTTTCCCGCAAAAAACCAATGTCGAATTTATTTGGCCCGATACGACGTCCTCAACACCGACTTATCATCTGCTCGTGTTCGAACGAGGTTGCGGTATGACGCTGGCTTGTGGGTCAGGGGCCGCGGCCGCGATGACCGCCTTGGCAGAACAGGGAGAAATCAAGCCGGGTAAAACCGTGACTTTTAAAATGCAAGGTGGTGATTTAGGGTCATTTATTGACGCCGAAGGGCGCCTTTATCAAGAGGCCTTGACGCAGTTTATTTTTAAAGGAAATTACAAATTAGACTAGAATTGCCATTTTTTGTGCTAGACTTTTAAACAGATAAATTCAAATTGGGATAGTTATTATGGCTGGCGAAAACATAAAGGACGAAACGGCTGCTGTAACATCAGCGCCTAAACCTGAAACAGAACAGCGTTCACAAGAGGAACAGCCAAAACAAGCACCCGCGGCACAAGTTGCACCGACAGAACCGCAGGAAAGCAATCGGGCATCGAACCCTGGCGCAGGTGTACTGGCAGACCTTTTCATGATGGGTTCGAGTGATCAAGGACCACAATTAAAAAAACCAGATCCACGTCCTCAGCCAAAAAACGCAGAACAAGAAAAATTAGAAGCGCTGGAAAAACAATTAGCTGTATTAGAACGGTGTGTAGTGCGAGCTACGTTGAAAGATGTCGAGAGATTAAAACAAGAAATAGACATTTTATTAAGGGGGATACAAAGTCTCTCCTCTCGTGAAAATAGGAATGAAAAGGTAAGAACGCAAGCGGTTGGTGTCGAACGTCGATGTAACTTATTAAAAGAAAGGTTTGAAACAAAATGCAAAGCATTGCAGGCGCGAGAGCAGAGAGAAAAGCAGCAGCAGCCTGTTGCTCCGGTTAAAATGAATACAGATCCCTCCTTAGTGAAAACATTTCAAAAACGTGCTAAGGCCCCGAACGCCAGGAGCTTTACTGTGGGGGATGGTCGAATGATGGCGTCTGTAACAGTTAGTTCAGACGGGCGCCAAGTGCAGATCGCGGGAAATCGATCCGGAGTAGAAGCGGCTCAGGGGGCTGTTTTAAAAGTGCCAATGCCGGCGCCCATTGCTTCAGAGAAAATGCAACCTCCGATTGCTGATCGTAGTTATGACGCCATGCGCCAATTACGTCCTGCGCCTCAACGTCATGCCCAATGAGCGCAATAATTTTTAATTCCACCATCATTTTCCCAAAGCTTTTTTGTTTTTTTGTGCGATAATAAGCGCATAAAAAAGGAACTTGCGCACAATAGAGCGCTCTTGTTTTTGCAAGAGAGGATCGGCGAATTTTTTATCATCGTCGATGGCTTGAGAATGATAGAAGACTGGGGTTCCCGATTTTTCTGGAATGACCCGCGCGGCTCTTCGTGCAAGTCCAATAAATATTAAGTTTTCCGGAGGGGAGGTAACTTCCATGAATTTATATTCATCCGCTATGACATTATTCCTCGTGCTGAACCCACTCGGAAATATTCCTGTTTTTATTACGACACTACAACATGTCGAACCAACGCGGCGCTATTGGGTTATTTTTCGCGAATGTTTATTTGCCTTGCTTATTTTGCTTATCTTTTTATTTGCCGGTCATGGTGTTATTAAAGGGTTGCAGGTTTCAGAACCCGCCTTAGGTATTTCGGGCGGCATTATTTTATTTTTGATTGCGATCCGGCTGATTTTTCCGCCGGATGTCAAACAAGAGAAAGATAAATTAAGTGGCGAGCCTTTTCTCGTGCCTTTGGCCATTCCTTTAGTCGCCGGCCCTGCCACGATGGCGACGTTAATGCTTTTATCCACCCAATATCAGGGACACACGGTGAGTTTGCTCATTGCACTACTGTGCGCATGGGCAGCTGTGACAGGGATACTTTTATCCAGCACCCCCTTGAGCCGTTTACTCGGCATGCGCGGTTTGACCGCTTTGGAAAGATTGATGGGCATGATTTTAACGACTTTGGCCGTACAAATGTTTATGACAGGGGTCGACCAATTTTTTAACCTTTCTACTTAAATACGCCAAGGAGGCATGATGATACACCTTACTTTATTTACGTTTGTCGCCATTATTATTGCTTATTTGCTGGGTTCTTTATCGAGCGCTGTGATTATCGCTAAAATCGCGGGACTACCCGATCCTCGCAAAGAAGGCTCCCATAATCCGGGCGCAACGAATATGTTACGCTTGGCCGGTAAAAAATTTGCGGTGCTCACCTTGCTCGGCGATGTTTTGAAAGGGGTGATTGCCGTATTGATCGGGCGATTATTGTTACAACACGGATTTAATTTGAGCTTGATCGGTATCTTCGCCGTTGTTGGGCATATCTATCCTGTCTTTTTCAAGTTTAAAGGGGGTAAAGGTGTCGCAACAGGGCTTGGCGTGATGTTTGCCTTAAACCCCTTATTAGGGCTTACCGCTGCAGTGACGTGGGCCATTATTGCGGCTGTCTTTCGCTATTCTTCACTCGCCGCATTGGTTACTTATACGTTATCGCCATTTTACGCGCTGTTGTTTAGGCATGCGGATTATTTTTTCTGTTTGGTCCTGTTGGCTATGCTTTTATTCTGGCGTCATCGAGAAAACATTCAGCGCTTAAAAAAGCGCACAGAACCTAAAATTGGAGCCACGAAATCGGCATCATAGTCATCGAATATGTTTAAAAAAATATTTAAAAAAACATCGTCGCCATTGCCTGCATCAGACCCGCTAAAAACGGGTTTGAGCAAAACGAGAAAGTCTTTCGCTCATCAACTGTTTCATTTTTTATCGGGAAAAAAACAAATTGATGAAGCACTTATCGAACAAATCGAAACCCTATTGATTCAATCGGATTTAGGCGTTGATGTAACGCAGTTGTTTATTGATGCACTGACAAAAGAGCTTTCTCGGAAAACGCTAAAAGATGGAGAAGCGGTTTTTGCCCATTTAAAAACGATGATGATCGAATTATTAACGCCGGTCGAACGGCCGCTCGTTATTTCAGCTTCAATGAAGCCTTTTGTGATTTTAGTTGTCGGCGTTAATGGAACGGGAAAGACAACAACAATCGGCAAACTTGCGCATTATTTTCAAGCCCAGCACCATAGCGTTATGTTAGCGGCGGGCGATACCTTTCGTGCCGCAGCCATTGAACAGCTGCAAATATGGGGCGACCGTAATCAGATCCCTGTCGTTGCGCAAGCGCATGGTTCTGATAGCGCTTCAGTCATTTTCGATGCTTTTCATTCGGCAAAAGCAAAAAAGGTGGATGTGTTAATTGCTGATACAGCCGGCCGACTTCACACACAAACACATTTAATGGAAGAATTGAAAAAAATCAATCGCGTCATTAAAAAAGCAGATAGTGAAGCGCCGCATGAAACATTATTAGTGCTCGATGCGAGTATCGGCCAAAATGCTTTGTCACAAGCCAAACAATTTCATGAAGCGATTGGCCTTACCGGCATTGTGCTCACCAAACTGGATGGCACGGCGAAAGGCGGTATTATTTTTCCGATAGCTCAACAACTGAAATTACCGATTCGTTTTATTGGCGTTGGCGAAGGGATGGATGATTTGCGTCCATTTTGCGCAACCGATTTTGTCGAAGCCCTCATGGAAGGAGTCAATTAAATATGATTCGTTTTTCGCATGTCATGAAACGTTATCCGAATGGTTACGAAGCGTTATTGAATGTAAGTTTTGACTTACAACCCGGTAGCATGACTTTTTTAACCGGACATTCGGGCGCAGGGAAAAGCACGCTGCTGAAACTCATCGCGATGATAGAACGCCCGTCTTCTGGTACGATCGCTATTCAAGGCCAAGCGATGAATAAATTAGCGAATAATAAAATTCCTTTTATTCGTCAGCAAATTGGATTGATTTTTCAAAACCCTTATTTACTTTCTGATCGCACCGTGTTTGATAATGTCGCTTTACCTTTAATCATCAAAGGGTATCCAACAGCAGAAATGGGCCGACGTGTTCAAGCTGCGCTGCATAAAGTGGGTTTATTGCATAAAGAAAATCAATATCCGGAAACGTTATCGAGCGGGGAACAACAGCGCGTCAATATTGCTCGTGCGATCGTGAACAAACCGCCGATTATTTTAGCGGATGAACCGACCGGTAATTTAGATCCTGATTTAGCGCGAGAAATTTTTCAACTGTTTGAGCAATTTAATCAAGTGGGCGTGACCGTTTTAATTGCGACACATGATATTGCTTTGATCAACCAACTCAAGCATCGCGTGTTAACGCTTAAACAGGGACAATTGATTCACGACTCGCTTAATTTATCGGAGGATTTGTCATGAGGCTTATTCATCGGCACATTCAAGCCTGGCAAGCAAGTCTAGATCAGCTTAGTGTATCACCCATTGCCACGCTATTGATTTTTGCCGTCATCGGTATTGCGTTGGCATTACCCATGGGACTTTATGTCGCGCTAAAAAACGTTCAAACGGTTACGCAAAATATTCACGCTTCAGCGCAAATGTCACTTTATTTAAATTTAGATACGCCAGAACCACAAATCAATCGTCTGGTTCAAACGTTACGACTCGATAATGATATCGAAAATGTGACGTATATTTCAGCCGATCAAGGCCTCAAAGATTTTCAACAACAATACGGGTTTGGTAACGCACTTGCTGAATTAAAGGAAAATCCATTGCCACCCGTCATTATGATCGAACCCGCGGTGAACCTTCGAACGGGCCCGGAGCTTGCTCAATTACAATCGCGCTTAGAAAAATTACCGAACGTTCATCTGGCGCAACTCAATATGGTTTGGTTGCAACGGCTCAATGCCATGATTTTGGTGGGCCAACGCGTTTTTTATGCGATGGCCTTTTTGTTTGGATTGGTCGTGTTGTTGGTCATTGGCAATACCATTAAATTAACAACGCAAAATGCGCTTGATGAAATTATTGTGACCAAATTATTAGGCGGATCGAATCGTTTTATCGCAAGGCCATTTTTGTATAGTGGGTTGATTTATGGGTTGGCCGGTGGGATTTTTGCCTGGTTATTTGTCGATGGGATGATGTGGTGGTTGCAATCGCCCATCAATTATCTCGCGCAATTATATAACAGCACGTTTCAGGTCGAAGGATTTGATCTCCCCTCGACGCTCATTTTATTGCTTACGAGCACCGCGCTCGGCTATATCGCCTCTTGGTTTGTTGTACATCGGTATATCAACACCATTGAGCCGAAATAGTTCAAAGAAAAAAAACGGCAAAGAACGATTTCCCTAATATTTCCATAATATTTTGCTGTTACACTACTATCCGAAGTTTTTATTTACCCCGTGTAAATAAAGCGATGAATAAATTTATAATAAAATTAATAAGAAACGCAACAACAACCCAATACGGAAAATTGCGCAAAAAAAGATAGATTCAATGACGATGTTACGGCGTAAAAATGTAGATAGTAACAGTTAATATAATAACCAGAGTTTGAGATAAAAAAGTGTATTACTTGGATATTGGATTATTTTTTTCGCAAAAAATTTAGAGTGGCCCCGAGCGCCGAAGTGAGATAGCGGCAAATGGGTTGATCATGAGAAAAAACCTATTTTGCACATGAAAAAAATTAAAATAACAATAAAAAGGTAATTCATTATGCCAGTTTCTCCAAAAAAATTATCCCCGAAACGTCAGCCAAGTACGTCAATTTCAGGACTTTTTGGTATACGTTGTCGACTTTTCAATACAAAAGACCGCCAAAACATCTCTCCAATAGCCCTAGATGTTAAGAGAGAGCGAGCCGACGAATCGCAAAATCCATCTATTGAAAATATGTGTATAGACCTTGTTCCTTACGATAAGCAAATCTCGCAAAAACCAGCGGAGGAACCCCAAAATCAGACCCAAGATGCCATGCGATTTTCTCCAGAAGATGAGCCAGTTCTCAAGAAAGCAAGAGAAAACCAACTCAGGCAAACGCCGCCGCATCGCCTTATTTTATATATAGCGAATAGAGTTTTAATGGACCAGATACCGAAAATTGATAAGACACGACAAAGCCCTAGTGATATGCAGAAAATAATCGCGCGGAAACTAACGAAATATCCATTAGTTGAAGATGCTCTTTTGCAGTCGATGACAAAAGAAGCAATGATTGAAAGAATAAAAGAAAAAGTGGAATATCAATTACAGCATAAATTATATGCGGTAACTGGGTTATCCCAGCATAATCCGATGGCTCTTCTCGCTGCAAAGCGCCATCATAAAAGGCGGGCTGTCTCATCTGATTCAGCGGAACGTGTTTTTTCTCTGAGAATTTCTTAAATAAAAAACCCCGCAATTTGCGGGGTTTTTTGTACTTCGTCATCCCGCGGCAACGACCGCGGGATCTAGGTCAATATCAAAACATAAGCGACATTACATCATGCCGCCCATGCCTCCCATACCACCCATTCCGCCCATGCCACCAGCGCCACCTTTATCATGGTGATCGCATTCTTTCCTAGGCAGATCGGCAACCATACATTCGGTGATTAACATCATGCCGGCAACGGAGGCTGCTTTTTGTAAAGCAGTGCGCGTTACTTTGGTTGGGTCGATAATACCCATGTTAATCATATCGCCAAATTCACCAGAGGCTGCGTTAAAGCCGTAATTATCTTTGCCTTCAACCACTTTGGCCAAGATGACCGACGCTTCTTCGCCGGCGTTATTGACGATCGTGCGCAATGGAGATTCAATCGCTCGACGAACGATGGAAACGCCCATATCTTGATCGGCATTCTCGCCTTTAATCGTTTTGATCTTTTGCAATGCGCGAATTAAAGCCACGCCGCCGCCAGGTACAACACCTTCTTCGACAGCCGCACGGGTTGCGTGCAACGCATCTTCTACACGCGCTTTCTTTTCTTTCATTTCGATTTCTGTTGCTGCGCCGACTTTGATGACCGCAACGCCACCCGCTAATTTCGCGGTGCGCTCTTGCAGTTTTTCTTTGTCGTAGCTCGAAGAAGTTTCTTCGATTTGCGCACGCAATTGTTCAATACGCGATTTAATCGCTGTTTGCTTGCCAGCGCCATCGATAATCGTTGTATTGTCTTTTGTGACAACCACGCGTTTCGCATGACCTAAGTGTTCCAAAGAGGTTTTTTCTAACGTCAAACCAATTTCTTCAGCAATCACTTGTCCGCCGGTTAAAATGGCAATGTCTTCTAACATCGCTTTACGTCGATCGCCAAAGCCAGGGGCTTTAACTGCAACGACTTTCACGATGCCGCGGATGTTATTCACAACGAGTGTGGCTAACGCTTCACCTTCGACATCTTCAGCGATAATCAACAAGGCTCGACCAGATTTTGCAACAGCTTCCAATACGGGCAACATGTCACGAATATTAGAAATTTTCTTGTCAACCAAGAGAATGTACGGATTTTCTAATTCGGTGCTCATGTTTTGCTGATTGTTGACAAAGTAAGGAGATAAATAACCGCGATCAAATTGCATCCCTTCGACTACGTCGAGTTCGTTATCTAGTCCTGACCCTTCTTCAACGGTGATCACGCCTTCTTTACCGACTTTTTCCATCGCATCGGCAATGATCGTGCCAATACTGGTATCGGCATTCGCTGAAATCGTACCAACTTGTTCGACTGATTTGTGATCCGCGCAAGGTTTGGATAACTTTTTCAATTCGGCAACAACGGCGATAACCGCTTTATCAATGCCGCGTTTCAAATCCATCGGATTCATGCCGGCCACAACGGCTTTTAAACCTTCAATCACAATCGCTCGGGCCAACACGGTCGCCGTCGTTGTGCCATCGCCTGCATCATCGGATGTTTGAGACGCCACTTCCTTCAACATCTGAGCAGCCATATTCTCAAATTTGTTTTCGAGTTCGATTTCTTTCGCAACAGATACGCCGTCTTTGGTCACGCGTGGCGCACCAAATGATTGGTCCAACATGACCACATGGCCTTTCGGGCCCATTGTGATGGCAACTGCATCGGCCAGGATGTTGATGCCGTGAACAATGTGTTTGCGTACGTCTTCATTAAATATAATTTGCTTTGACGCCATAGCTTAATACTCCTCTTTAATTATTCAATAATCCCCATTAAATCTTCTTCTCGCATGACCACATATTCTTTGCCATCGAGTTTGACTTCGGTCCCGGCATATTTGCCGAACAACACGACATCGCCGACTTTTACGTCTAATGCTTTGACGCTACCGTCGTCTAAAATTTTACCTTTGCCTGCGGCCAATACTTTTCCGCGGCTTGGCTTTTCTTTAGCATTATCGGGAATCACAATTCCACCTTTAGACACTTCTTCCTCGATGCGCTCGACGAGCACTCGATCGTGTAACGGACGGAATTTGAGTTTTGTCGACATAAATATCACTCCTCCATTTATTTTATTGATTGATAATCTATTTGTCGAGAAAGCGCTGATGATGCGATTTTTTTGATTAAAAACGCGCATTAGCACTCTCGCAACAAGAGTGCTAATGATAATAGCTAAGAATTGAATGTCAACTCGAATTTTTTTATGCCTTAATATTTCCTTAAGATTTATCGTCTACACTAGGTCTTGCATAATAATAAAAAATCGTTACCCATTATTAAATTCGGCGGAATTTTTCCGATAAAATAATGAAAATTTCAAAAAAATGAGGAGAAAGTGATATGCAAGCTGTGCAAGATGATCAGAATTCAGAAACATGGCGACATTGGTTAGCCAGCTGGGTTACGGAAAATAAATTACCAAAAGCGACTTTTATAACGTTGAGCACGCTTTTTGTTGGGATTGCTGCCTGGGTAGAAACCATGGGTACAGAGCAAGCAGTTCAAGGAGAAGTCGCCAAAGCGCTTTTCATTCCTCCGGCGATGATCCCTGAGGGAATAGAAGTTGGGTTGGCCGTTAAAAAAATATTTAATGGAGAGTCTACTTGGGGAAAAGAGTTACAAGGGTTACTCCTTAATGGGGGCGCATTTACTGGAAATGGTCTTATTGAGTTTGCAACTCTCTTTTTCATTGCAGCTAGACGATACCCTGAATTATTAGAAATACCCGTTCTTCCTCAAGTGCTAACTGGAATCATAGCTATCGGCGCACCATTGTTTTCAACGATTAATGGGTATGCTCTTTCTTTGCAGGCGACGCCCACTTCTGCATTAGGAGCGAGGGATGTAATTAAAATGGGCTGCACGGGTACAGTCATTACTTGTCTTCTAGGAAGTTTAGGCGCTGGTGCGGCAATAGCCAGTAAGCCAGTTGCTAACACGGTGGGAGCTGCTCTATCGCTTGCTTGTGCGACCGCCAATCTTGTGACAGCAGGAACTTTTTTCCGTGGAAGGAGAGAGGGGGCAAAGCCAGCCACGAGGGAGGATAAACTACCTTTAATAGAAAAAGTACCTTCTATTAATGCAGTCTAAAAGAAATGCGAGAGTTTAACCATTTTGGCTCTCGCATTATCTCGTGCTTCTCTCTGACGTTTTCGCTAAAAAACATTCTTATTCAGTGAGCGATCTCGAGCAAGTAAGAACGCGTGCTGAATAAGGATAAAAAATTACGTCGAGAGGAAATTATTGCTTCCCTTCGATTCGATTCACAGGTTTAATAGATTCTCTGTCATCATTGGGTTCAACTGTTGTTTTTTATTCTCCACCGACTTGATCGGAGGATCCAAAAAGCGCGGCACTGAATTTCTGCTTTTGCGGGAATGGCGGTAGAGATCAGTTGTTTATTTAAGTCCATTAAGGCTCCCTTCGTCTAGAGGCCTAGGACGTCGCCCTCTCACGGCGATAACAGGGGTTCGAATCCCCTAGGGAGCGCCAGTTTTTTTGAATAGTTATATGAGCGTCGCCGAATGTGGAGAACGCAACTATCCGCTTTAAATATCATTCGAATAGCCAAAGCGCTTTTGTCGAGATTAGCGCAATATTCCCACCGCTTAGTAAATTACAGTCTTAAACGAATTGTTTTTTTGACGATCACAAAATAAAAGCGGCAGCATCACGTTATTATTCAGAAACGTTGTTGTTATCCCTCAGAACGAGAGGTGGTGCTGCCAATTTATCTGGACCGAAAAGCGATCTGCTTTGTTGGAAAGGGCACGCAGCAGCGTGCCCCTACG
>MGXH01000012.1 GCA_001801305.1 Gammaproteobacteria bacterium GWE2_42_36 | reverse complement strand
GCATGAATTGTCTTATCTCTCGGATATTCTCTGTCCGTTCGATTATAGTCGTAAACGATTTTCTGATATTCTCGCGGCGTCAAAATATTAATTCGTTTCAGTTTTTCGTTTCTTTGTTCTATTAAATTAATCAATAAGGTTTCAAAATGCGCTGGGGTATTTTCCAGCCACCACGCTTCAAATAAATGCTCGGCACTCAGTATTTGATAGTGTAGTTGGCCATCCCATTCATCATACCTTAATAACAAGGCGGCATTTCCCAATTGCTTATGACCCTCGCCCTTATTTTCTTGTGCTAACTTTAAAGAAACAAAATCCGCGGGTGCGCGCACGATAGAAACTTC
Source organism: Gammaproteobacteria bacterium GWE2_42_36 (assembly GCA_001801305.1). Taxonomy (GTDB): domain Bacteria; phylum Pseudomonadota; class Gammaproteobacteria; order UBA12402; family UBA12402; genus UBA12402. The sequence continues at coordinate 9,370 of MGXH01000012.1, read as the reverse complement.
GCCTGAAGAAGCATGTCGAATACGACTCAAGATGGCATGAATCGGCAGTGCTCTGTTTTTTCGCTCTGCTTCAATGATCTCCTGCAAACTCAACTCTAAATCTACCGGATGACTGCATGCCTGGAGATAGCACCCTTTGATCTCTTCAAATTGCTCTTTCCGCATATCGCATGGGGAATTGATGGTAGCTTGCGCTTGATTGGAATATTTGGCCATGAGTGTAGCCCAAGCGGTTTTTAATAAATTAAATACGGAAAAGCCGGTTTCTGTGCTAAACGCCTTTAATTTCTGGTAGAGATCGTCGCCCAACACATAATTTTTTGCCCTGACTTCCTTTTCAATTTGCTCGATGGATCTCGTTTTATAAGGCAACTCAATTCTATTTGAGTATTCTTTGAATTGCGACACACTGAGCACTGCACTTGCTTTTTGTATCTGCTCTTTTTCCCAAACTAAATATTCCTCGAGTTTTTTTATGGCTGATTTATCAGTTAACGCTAATGATTTCGGCTGATGATAATTATCTTCAATTTGCCGAATCAAATATGCCAGTTGCATTTCATCGACGATGATATGATGGAAGTTGAGTACTAAGGTATAGGTTTGATTATGTGCATTCTTAACCAACACAAAACGATACAGCAAATCCATTTCTAAATGAAAGGGCTGATGGATCGCACAATCAATGATTTCCTGCGAAGCTTGTGCCGTATTGGCGTGATAAATAATTAGATTGGCCTCTCGATCATCGTGTATGATGTGCTTTAATTGCTCGCCTTCATAGAAAAAATTGCTTCGTAAATTGTAATGCGTATTAACCGTGACCTGTAACGCCTGAATCAACTGATTGAGATCAAGATCTTGCGAGTGCTGATAGACCCCATACAAATGGTATCGTGATTGAACCTCTGTCGATAATTTTTGCGCTGCCAACCAAAATGATTTCGAGCACTCGCTCGCGGTTAATAGCGTTTTACCCTTTCGCATCATACTGGAAACCAGTCATACACTGTGTTCATCCTATCATCCCACTAGTAATATTTTTAATACTCAGACAAAATCATTATGTTTTCTCCCACTCATCACTCCATTCACAAAGGCTGCTGCCTTTGAATGTCCATCTGCCGATGTTGAGTTTTTAAAGCCTGCGAAGCTTGATGAATAAGACGAGTATAATCAAGTATTATCTCACCTCTTTTTCAGCTTGTCATAGTTGTCGAACAGTTTATTGAAATGAGCACGGAGGAATTTTTAATATAGCCTGGGGTAGATTCTATTGATGATCCCTGTTCAATTGCATTGATAAAGATTCAGAGGCAGATCGTTTCTCGACAGTCACCCCGGCGCGGTATCGACTAAATAAAGGGCACGCTCAGCGTGCCCCTACGAACCACTGAACAAGGCACGCTCGGCGTGGCCCTACGAACCACTGAATAAGGCACGCTCAGGCGTGCCCCTACGGTTTTCATTGCGATGGATGAACTATTGTAGGGGCACGCTGATGCGTGCCCCGAGTCACTGATTTTCTCAATCGTTACACACCTGTAGGGACAACGCTGCGCGTGCCCTTAACAAAACCCGTCGCGTAACAACGTAACATCCCTCAACCCCGTTTCTTTTTGCCCTTCCCCCTGAAAGTGGTAAAAAAACACCTTTTTCAACGAAAGTTGTTTAAAAATAAATCGCTTTGTTGCTATTATACTTAGCTATGTTTTTTTGCATAATACTTAACTCAAGGATTGTATTTATGGGATTTGTTAAAGAACTCATCGAACTTGTTTTCAGCGCTGCATTGATCATCAACGCTTTGCTCTTTATTCCCCAGATTATCAAAATTTTAAAAGAAAAATCCGCTCAAGGTGTTTCTCTATTAACCTTTGGTGGTTTTTTATTAATCCAACTCATGATTGTATTACACGGCGTGATCAATCATGATTACTTACTCGTCGTAGGATATTTATTCAGCATGGTCACTTGTGGATCAGTTGTCCTATTAACACTTATTTATAAAAAACATGTAAGCGAATCAGCCACCGAAATCAGCCTTGAAGAAATTTTAGAACAATTGCCTGGGCATATTTACTGGAAAGATAGAAATGGCGTTTGCCTGGGATGCAACACTAACAATTGGCGAGATTTTAGACAAAATTCCTTAGCCGAATTTGTCGGCAAAACCGATTATGATCTGTTCCCCAAAGAAGAAGCCGATGCACTCAAAGTAGCTGATGAAGAAGTGATGCGGACCGGTCAACTTAAAATTGTGGAGGAACGATTAACGACCCTCGGAGGCAATCGTACGTTATATCTATCCCACAAAATCCCTCTAAAAAACAAACAAGGTCAGTGCATTGGCCTATTAGGAATAGCGGTTGATATTACCCATGCCAAACAGGAAACAGAAGATCGCCTTCAGATGCTCGATAATATCATTGCGGCTTTACCAGGAAACATTTATTGGATGGATAGAAATGGAGTTTATTTGGGTTGTAATGATAATAACGCCAAAGCAATTGGTTTAAAATCACGAAAAGAAATTATTGGAAAACGCAATATTGATATGTCAGAATATGCCGCTCCAGAAGTTCTAGACCCTATCAACAAGCAAGTTATGCAAAAAGAACAAACGATCCTGGCTGAAGAACCGGCTATATTACGCGACGGAACAAAAGCAATATTTATTTCCAGCAAAACCCCCTTGTATAACGATCGCCATGAAGTAGTCGGCTTATTGGGCGTTTCTCTCGATATTACAGCCCAAAAACTCGCCGAAGAAAAACTCCTCGAAGCTGAAATCAAATTGAAACAGCAAGAAGAGCGCGCACATGTATTGGACTCTCTCGGCCCAAGCTTGGCACATGAATTGCGCACACCGCTTGGCGCGATCGATGGGTATTGTGATAATTTGAAATATTTCATCACACTCAAAGAGGCCTACCAAGCCGCGCAAAAAGCGAAATTAGACGTTCCTTTTATTGCGCCGCATTTGCTCGAACGCATACCGTCTGCCTTTGCGAATATTCGTAACGCGACTAAACGCGCTAATCGATTTATCGATATGCTGCTCGTTTACATCAAAAGCCAAGTCACGGGCGAAGCGCTCCCCGCTGAATATGACCCACAGAATTTTCAAAGTCATTCAATCAATAACTGCATCGAGAAAATCCTCGCTGATTATCCCTTTAAAAATGATGAAGAAAAAGCACTCGTTCATTTTGATCGATCGGTCGATTTTAACGCCAAAGTGCAATTAGCCCTGTTTGAACACGTCCTTTATAATCTCCTTAAAAATGCGATTTATTATATTAGTGATGTGCACAAAGGCGAAATCACCATTCGCGCAGAAACGGGCGAAACACACAATACCTTGTATTTCAAAGACACCAGCCGAGGCATTTCTAAAGAAACGCTGGCGCATATTTTTGATCATTTTTTCAGTACGAGATCCAGCGGCACCGGGATTGGTCTCGCTTTTTCTAAGTGGGCTGTACAAACCATGGGCGGAACGATTACCTGTAAATCAGTCTATGGCGAGTTCACCGAATTTGCTTTAAGCTTTCCGGTGTGCTAATTTAACCCGGATTGTGTTGAAAAAAATTTGATGCGACTCAGCATTCGTCATTGCGGGATTTATGCTGTTTTTTGGATCCCGCGATCAAGGTCGCGGGATGACGATGAATCGTGATCAGACAAGAACGTTCCTGGGAGCGTACTGAATAGTTATATTTTCAAAGGATAGAAGCCATGAAAGCAAAGCATATAATTCCCTGTTGCTATCACCCCACGACACCACTATTGCTCGACGATGAGCAAGCGTATTTGGATTCACTCGTCTCCCGATTGGACAACATTCCACAACCCTACGAATACCATACGCCAGCAACGGCGCTCCAATTTATCGCAGAGAACTATCACTCTTCTATTGATCCCACCACCTGGTCATCCAATTTAAAACATGAACGCCCTGACCTCGATGAAGTCGACTTAGATGAACACGAACATGCCGTCATCGAGATCGATATTTCTTCGATTTACAAACAAGTGTTTAACCCCAACCGATTTAAAGAGCTCGCTGTGGTCCTTTCAGATTACGAAATGCCCGGATTGAATGGCTTGGAGTTCTTCAAAAAAATCGAAGATAAACCATTTCAGAAATTATTGCTAACGGGCCACGCCTCACACACGCTGGGCATTAACGCGTTTAATGACGGCATTATCGAGCGTTTTGTAGATAAATCCATCGCCAATGATGCTGGAGAATTTACCACAAGAATCAATGCCGTTTTCAGAGAACTAGAAAAACGCTATTTTCAGAAATTATCGATCAATACCTTCCAAAATCTCACTAAAAATAAACGTTCGGCCTTAGGTGAACCTTTCTTTTTCGACCTTTTCCATCAGATCATCGAAAAAAATAATATTATCGAATACTATTTAGTCAGCGATACCGGCTGCTTTTTAATGCTGGATGAAAAAGGCCGCAAGAGCTGGCTCATTGCAAAAAGCGAAGAAGACATGCGTTATTTTTACAATACAGCTATTGATAATGAAGCACCTGCCGCGATTACCGAGCCTTTAGCGAAGCGAGAACGCGTGTTATTTCTTTTTTCAGCGCAAGACGAAAACGAAGTCTCTTGTGATGAGTGGGAACGCTATCTTCACCCCGCCGAAAAACATATCGGCGAAAAAAACACTTTTTATTGTGCTTATGTTGCCAGTCAACCGGTCTATGACCAGCAATTAGAAACGATCATTTCCTATCGAGATTTTTTGACTGGTTGACAAATTTCCTGTAAAAAGTAGGTTATATTTCATAAAAAGGAACTTTGCGCTATGAAAGCGAAAAATATGATCCCTTGTTGCTATCATCCAACAACCCCTTTATTGGTTGATGATGAACAAGCTTATTTGGATTCGTTGGTCTCTCGGCTTGAAAACATTCCGCCGCCGTACGAATACAACGATTCTTCGCAAGCCTTGGATTTCCTAACTCAAACCTACCAACCCTCTGTTGATACATCCAGCTGGGCCTCCAACTTGAACCACGCATACACCCTTGACGAAATTCATTTAGACGAACACGAACACTCTTTAGTTGATATTGATGTATCCATCATCCACGAGCAGCTTTTTAACCCAACACGATTTAAAGAAATCGCCGTGGTCATTGCCGATTACGAAATGCCCGCACTCAATGGACTCGAATTTTTCGAAAAAATTGGCGATAAACCCTTTCAAAAATTATTACTGACGGGGCATGCATCGCACGCTATGGGGATTCAAGCTTTCAATAAAGGGATTATCGATAAATTCATTAATAAATCGACGATCCACGACGAATTTGATTTCACAACCACCATTAACGCGGCGTTCCAGGAAGCAGAAAAAGGTTATTTTCAAAAATTATCAGATAACATTTATCAACATCTCGCTAAAAGCCCAAGGTCCGCTTTAGATGAACCTTTCTTTTTAGATTTCTTCAATCAAACGGTCGAGAAAAATAAAATCATCGAATATTATCTGGTTAGCGATACAGGCTGTTTTTTAATGTTAGATGCCGATGGTAATAAAAGTTGGCTTCTCGCGAAAAGTGAAGATGACATGCGTTATTTTCAAAATACCGCTGTTGAGCACCATGCGCCTGTTACAGTGACAGACCCTTTGAAAAAACGTGAAAAAATACTATTTCTTTTTTCAAGAAATGATTTCAATGACGTTCCCTGCGAGAAATGGGGACGCTACTTTCATCCTGCTCAAAAATTTGTAGGAGAAAAAAACGTTTTCTACTGCACCTACACAAAAAGCAAGCCCGTATATGATCAGCAGCTTGAAAAAATTGTCTCTTATAAAGAATTTTTGATAGGCGGGTAACTGATTCCCGCCGAAATTTGATTGATCGATGTGCTTTTTAAAGCCATTGTTACAATCACAAAAAACTATCGCGCAGACCCCGCAAAAAAAATGACAAATTCCCTAAAAATGATAGATAATGCGCTTTCATAAAACACAAACGCATTCATAATGGAAAAACTCATGATTGACAAAACGTATAACCCTCACGATATCGAACCGCAAGTTCAAACACGATGGGAAAAAGAAAAAGTTTTTGAAGTAACCGAACAACCGCATAAACCTAAGTTTTACTGCCTCTCCATGTTTCCCTATCCCAGCGGTTATATTCACATGGGCCATGTACGCAATTACATGCTCGGCGATATGACGACACGTTATCAACGCATGCTCGGCAAAAACGTCCTACAACCGATTGGTTGGGACGCGTTTGGCTTACCTGCTGAAAATGCGGCGATTAAACATCAAATCCCACCGGCGGAGTGGACTTATCGCAACATCGATCACATGCGCACCCAACTCAAGCGCATGGGATTTGGATATGATTGGCATCGCGAAATCGCCACGTGCAAACCCGAGTATTATCGATGGGAACAATGGCTCTTCACGAAAATGTTCGAAAAAGGATTAGTTTACAAAAAAAATTCGATTGTCAATTGGGATCCCGTCGATCAAACTGTCCTGGCTAATGAACAAGTGATTAACGGACGTGGCTGGCGATCAGGCGCTTTGATCGAACAAAAAGAAATTCCACAGTGGTTTTTGAAAATCACCGCTTATGCGGATGAACTTTTACACGATTTAGACAAACTCGACGGCTGGCCAGAACAAGTCAAAGCGATGCAGCGTAATTGGATCGGCCGATCAGAAGGCTTGGAAATTCAATTCGGCGTTAACAATGAAACGACGAGATTAGCGGTCTACACGACCCGACCCGATACGTTATTCGGTGTCACCTTTTTAGCTATTGCAGCACTTCACCCGCTGGCAAAAAAAGCCGCTGAAAACAATCCTGCCGTTCTCGCCTTCATTGAGCAATGCCAGCATACGAAAGTCGCTGAAGCAGATCTCATGACCATCGAAAAAGCTGGCATGCCAACCGGGCTTATGGCCGTTCATCCGATCACGCAAGCGCTCATTCCCATCTGGGTCACCAATTATGTGTTAATGGATTATGGTTCAGGCGCTGTCATGGGCGTTCCCGCGCACGATCAACGCGATTTTGAATTCGCACAAACCTATCAATTGCCGATCAAACAGGTCATCGAGCCGCTCGATCATACCGTCATCGATCTAACACAAAGCGCCTTCGTCGAAAAAGGACGACTCATCCATTCCGAGACATACAATGGCCTTGATTTTCAAGGCGCGCTTTTAGCCCTCGAGAAAAATTTAGGTGAAAAAAATCTCGCAAAAAAACAAGTGCATTATCGCTTACGCGATTGGGGCGTATCTCGCCAACGCTATTGGGGCACACCCATCCCCATGATTTACTGCGAATCTTGCGGCGCGATACCGGTGCCAGAAAAAGAGTTACCCGTCGTATTACCCGAAGACGTACAATTCAGTGGCATTACAACGCCGCTGCCTAACATGCCCGCATTTTATGAAACCCTTTGTCCAAACTGTGGGGAAAAAGCACGGCGCGAAACCGACACCTTCGACACTTTCGTCGAATCCTCCTGGTACTTCGCACGCTTCGCTTGTCCGGACCAATCAAAAACCATGTTCGACGAACGCGTCAATTACTGGCTTCCAGTTGATCAATACATCGGCGGTATCGAACATGCCATCTTGCATTTACTGTATGCGCGATTCTTTTTCAAAGTCATGCGTGATTTAGGTTTAGTCAAAGGCGATGAGCCTTTTAAACGACTACTCACGCAAGGCATGGTGTTAAAAGGTGGCACGAAAATGTCTAAATCGCTGGGCAATACGGTTGACCCCGATGATCTCATCAAACAATACGGTGCCGATACCGTGCGCGTTTTCACAATTTTTGCTGCCCCGCCTGAGCAGTCGCTCGAATGGTCAGACAGTGGCGTTGAAGGCGCCCATCGATTTTTAAAACGCATTTGGGCATTCGCCGCGGAACATCAAGAAACACTCATTCAAGCGAATCAGCATCCCATACCGATCGATCAAGCACGACTTTCTCTCGATGAAAAACAATTTCGTCTGGACGTTCATCAGATCATCAAACAAGCTGGATTTGATATGGAACGCATGCAATTCAACACGACGATTTCAGCGTGCATGAAGTTAATTAATTTACTCACATCGACAAAAGCCGTGTCGCCGACCTTATGGCAGGAAACTTTCAGTATGCTATTGCGATTGTTAAGTCCCATTGCGCCTCATATTACCCAAACACTTTGGCAAAATTTGCATTTTGGCGAGCTGATTTTAAACACCCCATGGCCTGTGGCTGACGAACAAGCGCTCATCTCAAACACCGTCAGTCTCATGCTACAAATTAACGGGAAATTACGCAGTCAACTGACTATTCCCGCTGAGACGACTTCATCAGAAATCGAAAAGCTGGCACTCCAAGATGAAAAGATTCAAAAACATCTCGACAATAAATCAGTCAAAAAAGTCATCGTCATTCCCAAACGATTAGTGAATATTGTGACAGGAGAAACACCGTGAAAAAATATACGCTTGGCATCATCGTAGGGCTGTTCTTATTAAACGGCTGTGGTTTTCATCTCGTTGGCACGGCCGACTTACCCCCATCCCTAAAAACGCTGTATATCAATAGCGCTTCGCCCTATAGCGACCTCACAAAAACTGTCCGACAAATGTTAGAATCCTCTCACGTCCAAGTGGTTCGCAATCCTAAAGAAGCGCCGCTGACACTGGATCTCATCAGTGAGAATTTTGCCACGACACAAACCACCATCGGCGGCAATGATCAAATGCAAAATTATGTCGCCACTTACAGCGTGACTTATGATTTGAAAAACGCACAAGGTCAAATGGTCGCCGGTCCTTTCACGTCACAAAAACAGGAAAATATTACTATCCTCCAAAATGAAGTGATCACCAACAGCAATAAACTGACTGATGCACAACAAGCACTGACGCAAAAAGTCGCCGAAGACATTCTCTTTCATCTATCCGCTAAAAACACGCTAACTGCCATAAAATCGGCTAACTCATCTAAAAAAACACCGCAAACTACAACGCCCTCATCCCCACCATCAGGTTTAGCTGCTCTTTCACCCGCCGCCGCGCAACCGACTTTAGCACCTCAAACAACCGCGCCATTGGGTTTTTACGGTACTCCTTTTATCGGACATAAAGATGCTTCGTCATCATGAAGATTTACCCCGAGCGACTCCCAGAAGCACTCTCAAAACCGCCGCTCGCACCCGTTTATCTTATCACCGGCGATGAATCGTTTTTGGTGCATGAGGCTTGCGCTCTGATTCGTGAACAAGCCAAAGCACAAGCTTTTTCTGAACGACAATCCTGGATGATTGAAACGGGATTTCCCTGGGAAAAATTATATGAAGCC
>MGXH01000011.1 GCA_001801305.1 Gammaproteobacteria bacterium GWE2_42_36 | reverse complement strand
GTATGTCCTGCTTTTTTAGCTTGAAATAACCATTTCACTTTTTGCAAGGCTTGATTCGAAGACATACCGATTGGTTTATCTAAAATGAGAATGCCGTCGACTTCACGTCGTTCACGTTTCGGAAATGTTTGCATCATGAGATTTATTTAGCAATGTTGAAATATTGAGGCCTTTCTGCCACACCTCATCAAAATAAAAATGCACTTTAGGCGCGCGACGCAATCGAATTTGTTGCGCTAACTGATGTTGGAATCGCCCCGCCAGACGATTCAATAAATCAAGAATTTCTTTTGTCCGCGATTCATCGCGCGGAATTACATAAATTTTAGCGTAGGATAAGTCTCTCGATACTTTCACTTGCGTCACAGTCACCATGCCGACTTTAGCGTGATGCAATTCAAATTCAATTAAATTAGCAATCGTATCCCGAACAAGCGATTCAACACGCGTAATACGACTAAACTCTTTGGGCATGTCAATTTCCCCTATAAAATACGACGTTCAATAGAATACGCAAATGACCTTTACAAAACTTCTTTTCAACTTTATCTCCGCTTGAGCGAACGAATCGCTTCGCGATGATTTTTATAATTATTTGAGATTCTATCTGAATTCTATTTACTGGATCCCGCGGTCGTTGCCGCGGGATGACACAAAATAATCAGGGCTTTCTAATATCCCTCTCAATCCTCTATAACACCGCCTTCACTTCAATGCGCTCGTAATTTTCAATCTGATCGCCCACTTTGACTTCATTATAATTTTTAATACCAATACCACATTCCATGCCTTGACGCACTTCACTGGCATCGTCTTTAAATCGTCGGAGTGAGTCAAGTTCACCTTGATAGATAACCACATTGTTTCGTAGTACACGCACAGGTTTACCACGCTTAATAAGCCCTTCCGTGACCATACATCCAGCGATTGAACCAAATTTTGGCGAACGAAATACATCTCGCACTTCAGCTAATCCTAAAATTTGCTCTTTAAATTCAGGTGCTAATAAGCCGGTCATCGCGCTGCGCACTTCATCAATCACATTATAAATAATGCTATGATAATGAATATCCACACCTTCTTTCTCAATTAGCTGCTTAGCCGCATGATCAGCGCGCACATTAAATCCAAAAATAATCGCTTTAGACGCAATGGCTAAATTCACATCCGATTCTGTAATGGCACCAATTCCGCGAGAAACAATCTTTACGGTGGCTTTTTCCGTTGACAGTTTTAATAACGCATCCGACAACGCTTCTAAAGAACCTTGTACATCTGTTTTTAAAATAATATTCAAATTCATCGCAGTCCCTTTCGATAAATTTTCGAATATATTTTCTAATTTGACCGCTTGTTCTTTGGATAGTCGCGTCTCTCGATATTTACCTTGTCTAAATAAAGCAATTTCACGCGCTTTACGCTCATCTTCCACCACAAAAAATTCATCGCCTGCATTAGGAACGTTAGATAATCCTAAAATTTCCACTGGAATTGAAGGGCCGGCTTCTGTTGCCTTATGTCCTGCTTCATTGAGCATCGCACGAACACGCCCATATTCTAAGCCTGCCAACACAACATCTCCTCGATGCAATGTCCCTTCTTGAACTAAAATCGTTGCAATCGGACCGCGTCCTTTATCGACACGAGACTCAACAACGATACCCCGTGCCGGCGCTTCTTTAACCGCTTTTAATTCCATCACTTCCGCTTGCAATAAAATAGATTCCAGCAAAGCGTCAACACCCTGTCCTGTTTTCGCTGAAATATTAACAAACATGGAATGACCGCCCCATTCTTCAGGAATAACATCGTGTTGAGTCAGTTCGGTTTTAACACGCTCTGGATCTGCTTCGGGTTTATCAATTTTATTCACCGCAACAATAATTGGTACATTAGCCGCTTTCGCATGTTGAATCGCCTCGATCGTTTGTGGCATCACGCCATCATCCGCTGCAACCACTAAAATAACAATATCGGTTGCTTTTGCGCCGCGTGCACGCATCGCCGTGAACGCCTCATGACCCGGGGTATCTAAAAATGTAACAACGCCCCGATTGGTTTCTACGTGATAAGCGCCAATATGCTGTGTAATACCACCTGCTTCTCCCGCTGCGACTTTTGTACGACGGATATAATCTAATAAGGATGTCTTTCCATGATCAACGTGGCCCATAATGGTGACCACTGGCGGACGAGCAATTTTTTCTGCTTCGTGCGCAGAAAAACGTTCGAGAAAGGCCGCTTCAACTGCATTTTCTTTAATCACCTTGGCTTTATGTCCCATTTCTTCGACAACCAAAAGAGCTGTCTCTTGATCGATCGGTTGGTTAATCGTTGCCATGAGACCCAGTTTCATCAAAACTTTAATCACTTCAGTCGCTTTAACAGACATTTGCTGTGCTAACTCAGCGACCGTCACCATTTCCGGGATAGAAACTTCATGAACTGTCGGGATCACTGGCTTTTCAAATGCCTGACGGGTAATTTTAACATCAGCCGTTTTTTTCATAACCTTCAACGCTTTACGAGAATGGTCTTTTTCAAAAAACGGCACTTCTTCAACCACATCAGCATCTTCTTCATCTAATGCCAAATTTCTAATATCAATTTTTTTACCGCCGCGCTCTTTTTCAACTAAGCGAGTCTTGACACGTTTTTTACTTTTCTCTCGCTCTTTCTCTTCTTCTGTGCCTGCAAAACGAGGCGTTTTAGGCGCGCTGCCTTCTACCGCTTCAACCGGCAAGGTGGCCACCGCTTGTTCTGATAGTATCATCTCCGCTACCGTGGCTTTTTCGCCTTGATCCGATATTGCCTCTTCTGCCGTAAAACCTTCTGCAGGATGCACGAATTCTTCCACGACTTTGGGATTCATTTCCTCTAAACGTTTCAGTTCTTCTATTTGTTTAACTTTCTCTTGTTCGACAATCAAGCTACGCTTAACATAAGTATGTTTTTTACGCACCTCAACATTAACGGTTTTTTTATTACTACGACTTTGTAATCCTGTCACGGTTAACTGACTCACAGATTTTCGCGTTAAGGTGATTTTCGACGGATCTATTTTTTTCAAGGACAATGTATCTTCGGCTGGTGATGGCATGATGGCTTCTTCAGTAGTTTTTTTAATCGTAAGTTTTTTTGCGGCGGTTTGCGGTTCTGCAAGCGTTGAGACAGAAGATGCTGGCGATTGCTCTTGCAAATAACCAACAATTTTCTTTTTCTGGATGTCGGATATCTCTTGATCTGCGGATTTAATCCGCATATTGGCCGCCTGAAAATGCTTGAGCAATTCCTCTGATGAAAGACTTAATTCTTTCGCCAATTCATCGACAGTCATTTTATTTGTCATACTAATAAGCCCCCGCAGAAAACTAAGTCATTTCCCGCATCTTTCACTCTTCATTAAACCAATGTGCGCGTGCTGCCATGATGAGTTCTCTCGCACGTTCTGTTGTCACGCCTTTGACTTCAATCAATTCATCCACTGACTGTTCAGCCAGCTCTTCTCTAGTCTTGATGCCTGCCGCCGCTAATGTGTAGGCCAATTCACGATTCATACCGGCTAAATTCAATAAATCTTCTGCCGGTGATGGATGATTCTTTTCATTCTCTAAAGCCGTTTTCGCCCGCTGACGCAACGCCTCAATAATCCCGTCATCAAATTCAGCTACATTCAATAACTCTTGTTTAGGAATATAAGCAATTTCTTCAATACTTGTAAATCCTTCTCGCACTAAAATCAGGGCAACTTCTGCATCAACATCTAATTTTTCCATAAACAATTGCTGGAACTTTTCGGTCTCAACTTGTTGTTTGTTTTCAGCATCTTGCAGCGACATGACATTTAATTTCCAGCCGGTCAATTGGCTGGCTAGCCGTACGTTTTGACCATTGCGCCCAATCGCTTGGGAAAGTTGACTTTCTTCTACGGCGATGTCCATGGTATGTGAATCTTCATCCATCACAATAGAGGCCACTTCTGCCGGGGTCATCGCGTTAATGACTAATTGGGCCGGATTATCATCCCATAAAATAATGTCAATACGCTCGCCATTCAGTTCATTAGAAATCACCTGGATTCGAGAACCTCTCATACCTACACAAGCCCCGATCGGATCAATCCGCCCATCATTCGTTTTGACAGAAACTTTAGATCGCAATCCTGGATCACGCGCCAGCGCTTTAATTTCAATCACCCCATCTCCAATTTCCGGCACTTCGATAGTTAATAATTCTTTCAACACTTCTTCACGAGAACGAGAAGCCATTAATTGCGGCCCTCGGCTATCTGTTTTTATTTCGGATAAGTAGGCTCGCAAGCGATCGTTGACATGCACCATTTCACCAGGAATCATCTCTGAACGAGGAATAAAAACTTCCGCATTATCACCTAAGTCCAAGGCAATACCTTCTCGGGCGACCCGTTTGACGACGCCATGAATTAATTGCCCGACTTTATCCCGATAAGCATTGGCTACTTGAGCCCGTTTCGCTTCTCGAACTTTTTGCAAAATAACCTGTTTGGCGGTTTGCACCCCAATTCGACCAATATCTTCCGATGCCATTAATTCTTCAATCACATCACCCACTTTAAGCGCTTCATCTTTTTCTTTCGCTTGCAGCAAAGTCAAGTGACGATCCGCGTTAAATATCTCTTGAAAATCCGGTTGTTTTTCATCGAGAACGGTCCAACAACGATAGGTTTTATAATCCCCCGTTTTGCGATCGATACGCACTTTAACATCAATATCTTTAAAATGACGTTTTCGTATGGCACTTTCTAAAGCGGCTTCTATCGCTTCAAAAATGACGTCATCGGAAACTTGCATTTCGCAAGAAACGGCTTTTGCTACATCTAAAATTTGTCGACTCATAGTTAATCTACTGCCTCTCTCTCAGTTAACATTTAACTGGACTTAGTTGAAAACGATCCGCTTTGTTAAAAACTCGCTTCTCATTTTTTCGCCTAAGCCCAAATTTAATTCAAACGACACGATCAAATTAAATGGGTAACCTCATCTTTATAACGACGAGGTTTCTCCTGCTTTATGTGCTTTTGAAACCAAATCAAATGGCAATGTAACGGTTTTATCTTCACACTGCAACAGGATTATACAATCCGAAACATCAACCAAAATACCCTGAAAATTTCGCTGCCCTTCTAAAGGCGCTTTTAATCGCACAACGATTTTTTCGTTCAAGCAGCGTTTGAATTGATCCAATGTAAATAAAGGCCTCTCAATACCAGGTGAGGAAACTTCCAATGTGTAGGAAGTAGCGATGGGATTTTCCACATCGAGTAAAGCGCTCACTTGCTGACTAATGCGACTACAATCATCCACCAGAATCCCTTGCGCTTTATCCACGTAAATACGTAATAACGCATAGCGGCCTTGCGGCAAATAATCCAAGCCGATAAATTCATAGCCCATGGCTGTAATGGTTGGTTGAATCAATGCGGTTAACGCCGCTGCTCTTTTGTCCATCGCACCTATCATCCAAAATTATTTCGCAAAAATATTCGCTATATCTATATAATAAAAAACCCCTAAAAAGGGGTTCATTTCATTGGTAGCGGGGGCAGGATTTGAACCTACGACCTTCGGGTTATGAGCCCGACGAGCTGCCAGACTGCTCCACCCCGCGATTTATTCTTGTTGCTCATCGAAGCGCGCACTATACCCAAAACACTCATCCGGCGCAAGCAGATAATCAGCAATTCTCAAGTTAAATTAAAGCACTGTGTTAAATGCAATAATCGATCATGGCTCGACACGCTGAAAAAACGCAACCTTAATATTATTATTTTCCAACATGACGCTCGCTCAATTTTAACAAATTATTTTCGTGATCAAAATTTGGACAAAATGTTTTGCTTGTAACGAAAAGTGATGATAGGATTCGCTCATAAAACCGGAGGAGAGATCATGATCAAACAACAATTAGTTTCACGGCTCAGTCAAAAACAACATCAATTGCCCGAGCATGTTATGTCAGCATGCGTCAATGAAATCCTAAATAAAATGATCACTCATTTAACGGCAGGTGGCCGAATTGAAATTCGCGATTTTGGAAACTTCAGTTTACATTATCGCCCTTCTCGTTCAGCGCATAATCCAAAAAAAGGAACTAAATTTAAAACAACGCCTAAATATGCTGTTCATTTCAAAGCGGGGAAAAATTTAAAAGAACGCGTCACGAAAAACACACAGTCGTCCATTAAAAAAGCCGGTGACCCAAGCTTCGATAACCAGGATGAATAGCAGAAAAAAATCGTTCTTTATACCAATCCAAAACGCGCCATGATTTAAAAGACGGACGGATTGTCGTTCACCCCCTGCGGATCGAAGCCGTGAGGGGGCTGACAACAAAACTATCGGTTTTAATCGCCCCCCAATGCTATCGCGGCAAGGTAACGCCAACTTGCCCCTGATATTTACCCCCTCGATCTTTATACGAAACAGCACAGATTTCATCGGACTCTAAAAATAATAATTGAGCAATTCCTTCGTTGGCATAAATTTTTGCAGGTAAGTTCGTCGTATTAGAAAACTCCAAAGTCACATGGCCTTCCCACTCGGGTTCGAGCGGCGTTACATTGACGATAATTCCACAACGTGCATAAGTCGACTTTCCTAAACAAATACACAATACATTGCGTGGGATTCGAAAATATTCAACCGTTCTTGCGAGCGCAAATGAATTAGGTGGAATAATACAAACATCCGATCGAACATCCACAAAACTTTTTTCATCAAACTGCTTCGGATCAACGACAGACGAATTGATATTCGTAAAAATTTTAAATTCATCGGCACAACGCACATCATAACCATAACTGGACGTACCAAATGAAACGATTTTTTGACCATTTAGAGCTCTCGTTTGATTCGGCTCGAAAGGTTCGATCATGCGGTGCTCGATGGCCATTTCACGAATCCAGCGATCAGATTTAATGCTCATTGACTATTTTCTCCTTAATGAAAATCGCTCTGCGTTTCCGCTGCCCGTCATCCCTCAACAAAAATCGTGACTTTTTGATCGCGGGGCCCAGAATCAAAACCGTCGCGTAGTGACTCCTTTCCTCAATACTCAATACTCAATACTCATAAAACTCGTATAAATTTATTAGAAAAAATGCTATATGTATAGGGTTATTTTTTGCCGAGGAATTATGTTCACAAACAACCACTCACTCAACAGAAATTCATGGCTCATTTTTATCGTGGGCACATTGGCTTTTACGATAGGCTTAAACCCAGAATTTATCGCCTTCGAAACTCGTTTTGCGCTGTTTGCCCAAGAAATGTTTCGGCACGGCATCACATTTTTTCCGACCACTTATCAAGGTCCTTATCCCGATTATCCAGCATTACCCACCCTATTCATCTATGGCATCTCGTTATTATTCGGTAACGTGACCCCCTTTTCAGCGATTTTACCCACTGCATTAACTTCTGCAGGAATCCTGGTCTTGATTTATCGATTAGGTTCACGTTTTTCCTCTTCCATGGGCTTTTATGGCGTTTGTTTTGCTTTACTCACACAAATTTTTATCGACAAATCACGCACTATTTCACCTGATCAATATGTATCCTTCATCACAACCGGTATTTTTTATTTGGCTTACACTAATCAAAACAACCATTCAGCAAAATCATTAGTAGGAATTCCTTTGCTATTGGTTTTAGGGTTTGCTTTACGCGGCCCGATTGGGCTCGTCATACCCGCCACTGTTTTATGCGGTTTTTATCTCTTTCAGCAACAATTCAGGCGCTTTTTTTGTTTTGGTCTATTAAGTTTCACTGTATTACTCATATGCTCCGGCTTGCTGTTAGCGGCCGCTTATCATCAAGGGGGATATGCGTTTGTTAAACAAGTCATCGATTTTGAAGCACTGGGACGTATGACCAGCGCTCAAGCCAGTAGTCACTTCTTTTATTATTGGCATGCGAGCCTTACTGACTATGCTTTAGCTTATCCTGTCGCCCTGATTGTCATGCTCTCTCTCATCAAAAAAATAGCCCGGCCCACTTCAGATCAAGAGAAATTACTGCGCGACTTTGTGATCTGGTTCTTGATCATTATGCTCGGCATGTCCATTCCAGGTGCAAAAAAAGCACGTTATATTTTACCGATCCTTCCTCCCATCGCATTAATCGCTGCTTATGTATTCATTGCCTCTAAAAAATTCCTACAAATCATTAAGGCGATTCTAATTACTTGCTTTTATCTGTTCCCTTTACTCAGCTGTTTTATCCTGACAGCCGGACTATTTTTGCTTTTTCCTCTATACGCGTCTATGTATTCAATCGCCATGATCGGCACAGCCTCACTTTCTGTCGGCTCGCTCTTTATTTTATTTTCTACACATTCATCCAGTCAGAAAGAAAAACAAATCACTTTGATAGCTGTTTTAACGCTCCTTTTTTTAAATATCGCCGTACTCACACCCATCAACTATCAGCTCGAAAAGACAAAACCCTTTGTACAAGCCGTGTTAGCATTACAACAAAAAACGCCTGCCTCTCTGGTATTTTATCAAATCGGGCCTGACGCAGAAGATATTAAATTTGCGGTAAATGCCGATCAATCTATTCAACCTCTCTTCATTCAAAATGAGCAAGCCCTATGGCATTACTCAAAACCCGCTTATTTCATCACAACGCTCGACGTCTATCATTCACTTAAAAAAAATCCCTCAGTCATTCTCCTCATGCAAGGAAAAATTGGCCATCGCCCGTGCGTGGTATTTCGTTTGACGAAAAAAACATAATGCTTTAGGCTTCGGTTCTCGATCCGTAGCACACAATAGTGACAATACAGGAATTCACTTTATGACAAAAACTAGGCTTATGCAAAAAGATGAGATGCGCGACAAAAACGAACAAGCAACCGGCGTTTATAAAACAATAAATGAGGATTGCGAGCAAGTTTTTAATACGTCAGATCGCTTTTCGTCGCCTAAGCCTAGAAGAAAAATACTCGTCACAAATGCTTTAACCTACGCCAACAACACACTGCATTTAGGCCATCTAATTGGTTACGTTCAAGCAGACATTTGGTCTCGTTTTCAAAAAATGAACGGACATGATTGCGTTTATATCGGCGGCAGTGATGGTCACGGCACGCCGATCATGATTCGTGCCGAACAAGAAAACAAAGACCCTGTCGCCTTTATCGAGGCCATTCAAGCTGAACAACAAAAAATTTGTCGAGATTTTTTGATTGATCTCAATCATTTTTACACAACGCATTCCGAAGAAAACAAAGCGCTCGCTGAAATGATTTATGCGCGCCTCCAACAGCAAGGCGATATCCTCAAACGCACTATCGAACAAGCGTACGATCCCATTAAAAAAATATTTTTACCGGACCGCTATGTAAAAGGAGAGTGCCCGAAGTGCGGCGCAAAAGATCAATATGGCGATAGCTGTGAAGTGTGCAGTGCTACTTACTCCCCCATGGAATTAAAAAACCCTGTTTCGGCTTTATCCGGACAAACACCTGTTACACGCACGTCAGAACACTATTTTTTCAGACTAAGTCATTATGAATCCAAGCTCAAACAATGGTCGACTGAAAATCACTTGCCTGTCGAAGCAATCAATAAATTGAACGAATGGTTCGAGGCTGGATTGCAAGATTGGGATATTTCCCGAGATGCGCCTTATTTTGGTTTTAAAATCCCCGAAACAAACGACAAATATTTTTATGTCTGGTTTGATGCGCCCATTGGCTATTTTTCTATTTTAAAACACTGGTGCCAACTCACCGGTAAAACTGATTTTGATGATTATCTCGATCCTCATTCTAACATTGAGCTCTATCATTTTATCGGCAAAGACATTATGTATTTTCACACACTTTTCTGGCCCGCTGTTTTAATGAGCGCCGAATTAAAAACGCCAACGAAAATTTCGATCCATGGATTTCTAACAATCGATGGGCAAAAAATGTCTAAATCGCGCGGCACCTTCATCAAGGCACAAACGTATCTCGATCATTTGCATCCGGAATATTTCCGTTACTATGCCGCCTCCAAGCTCACCAGTCGTATCGAAGACATTGACCTCAATTTCGAGGATTTTCGCCTAAAAATTAATGCGGATTTAGTCGGAAAAGTGGTGAATTTAGCAAGCCGTTGCGCCGGCTTTATTCAAAAACATTTTGACAATCGCCTATCCGATGTATGCGAAAACGAAAAATTAATCGATGAGTTCAAAGCAGCCAGTTCAACGATTGCCACTTATTATGAAGAACGAGAATTCGCACAAGCCATACGACTTATTATGCAATTGGCCGATCGCGCTAATCAATACATTGACGAAAAAAAACCCTGGGTCACAATCAAGGATCCTGCGACAGCATCAAAGACACACGCCGTGTGCACGATGGGTTTAAATTTATTCCGCCTGATGATAATTTATTTGAAACCGATCTTGCCGGAAATCGCTGTCAAAACTGAAGCGTTTCTTAATATTGCACCGCTCGCTTGGAATGACGTCAACACACTTTTACTTAATCATCCGATTCATGTATTTGTGCCCCTCATGCAGCGTATTGATCCCACAACGATTGAAACGTTAAAAGAAGCGGAAAAAAATCACGTATGAACGCCAAAAAAATTCACGAGATTTTTACTCGCTTTAAAAAAAACAATCCCGAACCGAAAGTAGAATTAAATTATCAAACACCTTTTGAGTTACTCGTGGCAATTATTTTATCCGCCCAAGCAACGGATAAAGGGGTCAATCGCGCAACCGAAAAACTCTTTGCCACTGCCAATACGCCTGAGAAAATACAAGCACTCGGCGAAACCGGATTAAAAAAATATATTCAAACGATTGGCCTTTATAATACCAAAGCAAAAAATATCTTAAAGCTCTGCACTATTTTAATCGAACAATACGATTCTAAAATCCCACGAGCGCGTGAAACGTTAGAAACTTTACCGGGCGTCGGGCGAAAATCAGCGAATGTATTTTTAAATACTATTTTTCACGAGCCCGTCATCGCCGTCGATACGCACGTGTTTCGTGTAGCT
This sequence comes from Gammaproteobacteria bacterium GWE2_42_36, assembly GCA_001801305.1. GTDB lineage: Bacteria > Pseudomonadota > Gammaproteobacteria > UBA12402 > UBA12402 > UBA12402. The sequence continues at coordinate 4,242 of MGXH01000011.1, read as the reverse complement.
AATCGCACGAAAATCGCTGAAGGCAAAAACGTTAAGCTCGTCGAGGAAAAATTGATGCAAGTCGTTCCCGATGAATTTAAACAATTTGCTGCTCATTGGTTAGTACTGCATGGTCGATATATCTGCAAGGCAAAAAAACCGAATTGTCCGGGATGCTTTATCTGCGATCTTTGCGAATTTGAACAAAAAACACCACTCAATTCAGATTAAATTATTCTGATCCTGATTTAAGGAAACGTAAATATCCTGAATTCAGGATAAAAAACGCAAAGCCAAACCAGGGTTCGGGAATAAAAAGTGGTGCATCTCCTTAAAAATTGATACCATCCATCCACTTAATCACCCATATCGAGGAGAAATAAACATGCCTTATGCACTTCATGCCAATCACCCCAATCTACTCGAAATCACACATCCCGTTATACAGTACAAATTAACGCTTTTGCGAGAACAAGCAACGGGGCACAAAACATTCAATGAATTGGTCAATGAAATCGCTCATTTATTGGCTTATGAAGCAACACGCAACCTGCCGCTAACAAAACGTCAAATTGAAACGCCGTTGGAAACCTTCGATGCCCCTGACTTAGAAGATCATGATTTTTTGATTGTCCCTATTTTGCGCGCTGGTTTAGGAATGGCTGAAGGATTATTAGAATTTTTACCCATGGCTACTGTGGGCCATATTGGTTTTTATCGCGATGAAAAAACATTAGCGCCTAAAAATTATTATTTCAAAATGCCGAAAAACGCTAAAACCGCGCATTGTTTCGTCTGCGATCCGATGTTAGCAACCGGTGGAACCGCTTGTGCAGCAATCTCTTTATTAAAACAATATGGGATCAAATCAATTACGTTTCTTTGTTTAGTCGCAGCACCAGAAGGCGTCAAAAAAGTTTTTGAAGTGCATCCCGATATTCAAATTTATACCGTCAGTCTTGATCGGCAATTAAATGAACACGGCTATATCTTACCCGGATTAGGTGATGCGGGAGATCGTTTATGGGGATGTCGTTAAATAAATGAACATCACCTTGCATTAAAAAATACAACGGTCGCGCAGCAACACGGCTGCGCACCTTAATTCTCGATATTCAATCCGCGGCGCTCACAAACACAATACTTGGGGAAAATAATTTCTACCTCCAATCCTGATCCTGACGTCACTTCTTTCAGATTAATTTTCGCATAATGTAAAGAAGCAATTTTTTGCACGATCGATAATCCCAATCCGCTCCCTGCCGTTTGAGAGCCTAAAATCCGATAAAAACGCTCAAATACTCTTTCACGTTGCTCCTTCGGAATACCCGGCCCTGAGTCGATAATACGTAAAACCACTTGTTGCGGTTCATTTGAAATTCTGACAATAACCGATCCATAATCAGGCGTATAACGAATTGCATTATCAATCAAATTACGCAATAAAATACCCAACATCGTTTCATCCGCCGTAATCATGGCAGTACCTGCATCCTGAGGATCCAGTCCAATTTCAATATGTTTTTCCAACGCGGCCGGAACCAGTTGAGCAATCACTTCGACAGAAACTCGCCAAAGATCCAACGATTGCATTTCTTGCAATGCGCTTGTTTGTCCCAAACGGCTCAAAATCAATAACTGCTGAATCAAATGAGTACAGCGATCAACCCCTTTGATAATGTTTTTTACGATCTCTTGACGCTCGCCATCTGTTTTAGCTAAAGACATTAACTGCGCTTGCACTTTTAACGCCGCCAAGGGTGTACGCAGCTCATGTGCTGCATCTGAGGAAAAATGTTGATTACGTTCAAACTCTTGCTGTAAGCGATAAAATAATGAATTGAGCTCCTTAATCAATCGAATAATCTCAATGGGGACATGTGCGGTTGAAATAGGATTAAAAGCGATTGCCGATCGGCCCGCTACTTCCTGTTCTATTTTTTTCAAAGGCGCAATCACTTTTTGAACAACCCAATAAACGCCCAGTGTCAGCAAGCAATAGGTAATCAATAAAATCAGGGCATGAGAGAAAAAAAACAGCTGCTCAAATGAAAATCCGAAGAATGATTGCGCTGCTTGACCGTCTTTCGATGTGAACGTCAATACGATTTCTTTAAAAATACAGGTATCGCAAAAAAAAACGCCGCCAGCGATAATAATAAAAATGACCGCAACACCGATCAACAAATAGCACAATAAAAATTTTCTAATCGATTGGATCATAGTTTTATTTTTCTATCTTTTCGATCAAATACCCAACCCCTCGAATCGTACGAATAAAATCATTACCAAACCGTTTACGAAGTCCATGGACGTGAACTTCTAACGTATTGCTATCCACATTTTCTTCCCATCCATATAACGTTTGCATCAGATGATCTCGCGAAAGCACTTTTCCCATATTTTCGAGCAATATTTGCAACAAAAGAAATTCGCGCCGAGGGAGACTAATCAACTCGCCCCGATAGGTGAGCGTACGCGTCGTTTGATCCAACGCAAGATCACCATAAACAATCAATGGGGTTGTTCGATCAGAAACACGCCGAATCAGCGCCCGAAGACGAGCGCCCAATTCGTTTAAATCAAATGGTTTAATGAGATAATCGTCTGCGCCTAAATCCAATCCTTTAATGCGATCACCTACAGTTTCCCTCGCCGTTAAAATCAAAACAGGCGTATTGATCCCTCGATTTCTAAGCCGTTCTAACACGGCATAGCCATCCAGCTTGGGCAATCCGATATCTAAAATAATGGCATCAAATCTTTCATGACGAGTGGCGTTATCTGCGGCTAACCCATCCTTGACCCAATCAGCCACATAACCAAAATGTCTTAATCCGTGACAAACCGCCTGCCCCAACAATTCATCATCTTCCACTAGCAGTATTCTCATCGCATCAGATCCTTCATTTTTATTAGACGCTTCGCTATTGTAGTGACTAATTTTTATTCCTGCAAATTTATTTATAGCTACCCTTTTTATCTGAAAAATCAGATAATTCACGCTCGTTTTACCATGAGAAGCACATTAATGATACATCGTTTTCTCGATCGCCATTTTCATTTAACAGAAAATCATACTACCCCGCAAAAAGAGTTAATCGGGGGAGTAACCACGTTTTTAACAATGGTTTATATCGTTGTCATCAATCCAGCCATTTTACAAGCCTCTGGCATGGACGTCGGCAGCACCTTTGTCGCCACTTGCTTAATCGCTGCGGCAGGTAGCTTGCTGATGGGCCTACTCGTGAATTATCCTATCGCCGTTGCCTCCGGCATGGGCTTGAACGCTTATTTTTCTTATATCATCGTCAAACACATGGGCTTTTCATGGCAAAGCGCATTAGGTTTGGTTTTTGTGGCGGGCATTTTATTTTTACTAGCCACGTTATCTCAATGTCGACAGCGGGTCATTGAAGCGATTCCGCATTCGCTCATCGCCGCTATCTCGGCTGGGCTAGGCTTATTTCTCGCCATCATTGCTTTGCAAAGCGGAGGAATTTTAGTCGCAGACTCGGTTACCTTCGCCACCTTAGGCAACATCACCGCTTTACCCGCTCTACTCTTTTTTTTATGCTTTTATTTAATTGTCGCTTTAGAGCGCTTCAATATCCCCGGCGCCATGATGATTGGTATCTTGATTACAACCTGTCTGGGAATTTTATGTAAAGTCAGTCAATACCACGGCATTGTATCGATGCCACCCAGTATGTTACCGACGTTTATGAAACTTGATCTCGCAAGCACCTTCCATCAAGAAGGTTTTATGGTTATTTTTACTTTTTTCCTCATCTCATTTTTCGACAGCACAGGAACCTTTGTTGGCTTATTACAACAATCCGATTTAAAAGACCGTCCGGAATATGCGCGTAAAATATCTCACGGTATGCTGGTTGATAGCATCGCCACTATTCTAGGGGCGTTATTGGGCACTTCAACAACCACGCCGTACCTTGAAAGCGCAACCGGCATTCGAGCGGGTGGAAGAACAGGATTGACGGCCGTAATTGTGGGTATTTTGTTTTTGTTGACCTTATTTCTCTCACCGCTCGCCAAAACAATCCCCGCTTACGCCACCGCACCGGCATTATTATTTGTCGCTTGTTTAATGATCAAACAAGTCACTGAAATTCATTGGGACGACCTCACCGAAACAATCCCCAGTGTGATGACACTTATCTTAATCCCACTAACCTATTCTATTGCGCTGGGTGTCGGATTTGGATTTATCAGTTACGTCGTAATCAAGCTATTATGCGGAAA
>MGXH01000010.1 GCA_001801305.1 Gammaproteobacteria bacterium GWE2_42_36 | reverse complement strand
TTATCGACAACTGGCTTTCGCGAAATTTTCTCATGGCGTACCGAATTTAATAATAAATTAAAAAAAGATATACTTTTTATTGGCCAGATTTAGATTTATAACCTATATTTTTAACGTCGAGTTTATTGATTTTAATTATAACTTTTTGGAGAGTCTGTGTATGCCAAATAAAGATCCAAGGGAATTACATGATCCAGCAACCACTTCGTCTTTCATCAATAACAATCCAACCGCACCAAATAATCCAGTAAACACCTTTCATCGTAATAACGATTCGGTAGGCTGTATTAAAACTTTCCAGAAGGAACGGGTATCGCTTGCTCGCTTGCTTCGAATGTTTCCTCCAAATGGAGATCAACGGATAGTTCCCTATCGCGCACCAGAGCAACAAATAGTACTGCGTGCGCTCTCCCGCCGCGATTAAACATTTCGCTCTGAAGGGCTCAAAACACCCCTTGAAAAATGCTACTCCACCGTCACCGATTTCGCTAAATTGCGCGGACGATCGACGTCGGTTCCTTTGAGCACAGCAACGTGGTAAGCCAGTAATTGCAGAGGGATGGTATAAATAATCGGCGCGATGAGCGCATCGATTTTCGGCATTTTAATACACATCATCTCTTTATTATTTTTAATCGGAAGCGATTGATCGGCGAAAACAATGAGTTCACCACCTCGCGCGAGAACCTCTTGTAAATTAGATGCCAGCTTTTCCCATAAATGGTCATTCGGCGCAATCGCTACTACGGGCATCTGTTTATCCACTAAAGCCAGCGGCCCATGTTTTAATTCGCCGGCTGGATACGCTTCGGCGTGAATGTAAGAAATTTCTTTTAATTTTAACGCGCCTTCCATCGCAATCGGGTAAGCCATGCCGCGCCCTAAAAATAACGCATGCTCTTTTTCTGCAAATTGTTGCGCTAATTTTTCAATGCGCGTATCTAACTTTAATGCTTCTGTCATTTTTTCAGCAATCGACTGTAAGGATCGGATCATTTTTTGACGCGCTGGTCGTGTTAATCGCGATTGACCCAAGGCCATCGCCAGAATTAGCAATGCAGACAATTGTGTCGTAAAAGCTTTCGTCGAAGCGACGCCAATCTCAGCCCCAGCCCGCGTTAAAAACACCAAATCAGATTCTCGAACAATCGAACTCTCGGGCACATTACAAATGGCAAGCGTCGCTAAATAACGCTGCTGTTTCGCTAAACGCAGCGCGGCTAATGTATCCGCTGTTTCTCCGGATTGGGAAATAACAACAAATAGCGTATTCGGTTGTACCACAGCTTTGCGATAACGAATCTCACTCGCAATTTCAACGTGGCAAGGAATTCGTGCGATATCCTCAAGCCAATATTTTGCAACCAATCCAGCATGATAACTCGTCCCACATGCCACAATTTGCACCTGCTGGACTTGTGAAAAAATTTCTTGAGACAATGGCCCAAACGCTTCAACAGGAATCGCATCAGGCAATAGCCGCCCTTCCAACGTTTGTGCGATTGCCGCTGGCTGCTCGAAAATTTCTTTTTGCATGAAATGGCGATAATGACCGCGCGTTACCACGTCGGCATCCGCTTCGGATATATAAATTTTTCGCTCAACATGTTTGCCGGCTGCATTATAGATATCGATTCGATCGCGATAAACATCCGCTACATCCCCATCTTCGAGAAAAATAAATTTTCGAGTAACGGGTAATAAAGCTAACGTATCGGAAGCAACAAAATTCTCACCAAACCCCAGCCCAATCACGAGCGGGCTGCCCGACCGCGCCACGATCAAATGATCGGGTTCATCCGCATTGAGTATGCTCAACGCATAAGCGCCTTGTAATTGCTTAATGACTTGCATGACGGCTTTCAAAAAAGGCTGTTTTTTGGCGGCCAAATGAATACAATGAGCAATCACTTCAGTATCTGTTTCAGACGTGAATCGGTAGCGTTTTTTTAATTGGTCACGCAAGACTTCGTGATTTTCAATGATACCATTATGCACCACAGCGATTTGTTCGCCCGATAAATGGGGGTGGGCATTACGTTCGTGCGGAATTCCGTGCGTGGCCCAACGGGTATGCGCGATGCCGACTCGTCCAGCGATGGGTTTTAATTGATATTGCTGACATAATTTTTCAACTTTGCCCAGCATGCGATAACGAATGAGTTGATTTTTATCATTTAGTAGAGCAATGCCGGCTGAATCATAACCACGGTACTCTAGCCGCCTCAATCCTTCGAGCAAAATTTCTGCTACATCTCGCTGACTGATTGCGCCAATAATCCCGCACATATCTGAACCTATGTTGACTAGTTGAACATCGAACTGATTGATTCGGATTCGCAAATACAACGAATTGCTTTTGCTAAAATATCACTGATAGTTAATTCTCGAATTTTTTTACATCGCTTGGCCGATGCGGAAAGCGCAATCGTATCCGCCACAATCAATTCATCAATCGATGAGTTCTCAAGATTGTCAATCGCCTTACCTGATAAAACAGCATGCGTCGCATAGGCAATCACCGATTTCGCCCCGTGTTTTTTTAAGGCGTTGGCTGCCAATGTCATCGTCCCGGCCGTATCCACAATATCGTCAATAATAATGCAATCGCAATCTTTCACTTCACCAATCACGTGCATCACTTCTGCTTCATTCGGTTTAGGGCGGCGTTTATCAATAATCGCCAATTCAGCTCCCGGCAACAATTTGGTTAAAGCTCGAGCGCGCACAACACCACCGACATCGGGAGAAATAATCATGATTTTTTTAGAATGCTTTTGCCTAATATCTTCGAGCATAATCGGCGTTGAATAGAGATTATCAACCGGCATATAGAAAAAACCTTGGATTTGATCAGCATGTAAATCGACAGTGACCAATCGTTCAATACCAACGGCTGCCATCATATCGGCCACTACTTTTGCAGAAATGGGCACGCGCGCAGAACGAGGCCTGCGATCTTGTCTTGCAAATCCAAAATAAGGGACAACCGCCGTAATACGTGTGGCAGACGCCCGACGTAAAGCATCGGCTAAAAATAAAAGCTCTAATAAATGGTCGCTCGACGGCGCTGAAGTCGATTGAATAATAAAAACATCTTTTCCTCGTACATTATCCAGTATTTCAACCTGAATTTCGCCATCGCTGAAACGACCCACTTGAGCGCGCCCAAGCTCGATGTGAAGATGCTGCGCGACTTTCTCGGCGAGGGGACGGTTTGAATTGCCACTAAAAATCATCATCACTAGACCCCTTTGAGTTGTACGCTGAACAGAGATTGGCTGGGGTGGGAGGATTCGAACCTACGAATGCGGGGATCAAAACCCCGTGCCTTGCCACTTGGCGACACCCCAAAATCGATTTAAAAAGCGATGCGTATTTTGAAGATAGCGAGCACGAGTGTCAATGCTTTTTCTGATTTTAACCAGATCTCTTTAAAAATTCGCGAATAAATATAAGAATTGCTCGCTTTTTAATCTGATTTATTGAAGGATCACCATAATAAACAACTTTCTCTCTTGCTTATCTCTCAAACCTCAACATCCTTTTCACTCGCGGTTTGAGCTCGCCTCATGATCGATTTTCGAATAGGTCATATACTCAAAAATCTTCACAACTTTTTTTACACCTTCAGTATATCGCGCAATATCAATGGCCTGCTCAGCCTGATCGTGCGTTAAAATACCCACTAAATACACGGTGTTATTTTCAGAGATCACTTTAATTTGATCAGGATCCATATCAGCATGCGCAATGATTTCGCCTTTGATTTTTGTCGTTAACCATGTATCACATAATTCTTGCGAGGCCGTATTGGGCGCGCCAATTTCGATAAAATTGTAAACATGTTTAACGCCAGCCGTATCTGCCGCTACCTTGGCTGCCAGTTGTCGAATATCTTCTGACGGCGCCTGGCCAATCAAAATAGCTTGATAATTAAAACTGGTGATTTTAATATTACTGGTTCTAAAACGTGCGTCGGATTTAAATACAGTATCAATTGAAACACTGATTTCCTGATTTTTTATTCTCTCCTGCCAATTATATCGATCATAAGCAGCCGATGCGCCGGAAAAAAAGACACTGGTACATCCCGACAGAATTAGCCCACACAATAACAAACAGAATATTTTGTAGGCTCTATGTTGTTTTGAGTGGTAAATAACCGCTCGATTTCTTTCAAATCCTGTTAAGGATTGAAGGGATGAATATCGCTGCGCGATGATTTTATTGATATTAATCATTACTCTTTCTTTTTTTAATGACAATACAAACCCACCCAGCATCTCGCTCATTTCTCAAATTTTTACACGGTGCTGCGAGATATAGTCAAAGCGGCGGTTTTTTTGAGTCTGCTTCGGCTACGCCTCGCAATGACGGCAGGTAGTTCCCTTCCTCAACCCTCATTTCTAATCATGTTGATATTCAAAAACCGTCACCACTTTTTGTACGCCTTCGACTTGCCTGGCTTGCTCAACGGCTAAATCAGCTTGATCATGAGTAACAAGACCCATCAAATAAACTGTTCCATTTTCTGTGACGACTTTAAATTGCCCGGAACTCAATCCTTTCGCTGCCAATAAATAACTTTTCACTTTAGTCGTAACCCACGTGTCGCTCGTTTGAACCAAATTCGTACTCGGTGCCTCAAGCGTCACCTCATTATACAATTTGGTAATGCCCGGGACAGTTTTTGCAGCAGTAGAAATTTGATCTTTTAATTCTTGAGTCGGCGCTTGCCCCACCAATAAAACCACCTGATTGTAAGCCGTCACCCCCACATGACATTGCGAAGCAATGGCATGATCGGCTTGTAATGCTTGTGTGACCTGATAACTAATATTTTCATCGTTCACGATCGTTTTAGTTTTCCGCTGATCATACAGAACCGCGCTCGCTGTAGCAGCACCGATAGCCGCGCCGCCTAAAAAAACGACACACCCTTGCAGGATGGCAATCAAACAAATCACACTTATTATCTTTTTCATCGGGTTCTACGCCTTCATAATTGTTGATCAATTAAATCGCATAAACAATGAATCACCAAAATATGAACTTCTTGAATACGGATTGTTCGATCAGCGGGCACGCGAATTTCGATATCGCTTTCATTTAAAACCGCTGGAATTTTACCCCCATCTCTACCGGTTAAAGCAATAACCGATAATCCTCGAGCATGCGCTTCTTCAATTGCTCGTAAAACATTTTTAGAATTTCCGCTCGTCGTAATCCCCACCAATACGTCGCCTGCCTGTCCCAACGCATGCACTTGTTTAGCAAAAACCTCATCAAACGAATAATCATTCCCTATCGCGGTGATCGTGGAGACATCAGTCGTCAAGGCAATGCCCGGCAAACTTGGACGTTTCAGCTCTAATTGATTCAGCAATTCACCTGAAAAATGTTGCGCATCGGCTGCCGAACCGCCATTACCACAAATTAAAATTTTGTGGCCCTGCTTCAAGCTATTCGATAACATCCGACCCGCCTCAAGAATGATCGGTGCCAATCCTGACACCGCTTTCATTTTAACTTGCACACTTTCATCGAAGTGTTGTTTTATGCGCTCTAGTAAATTCATCGTCATTCTCTTAATTCCTGCTATTCGTCTCTGGGCCCACAAGGGGCATATTTCATTTTGCCATAAAAGCGCTTTTTATCCATTGAAATTTAAATGTACCACCATTTTGTTCCGCACCAACCACATCAAAACGACACCGTACTTTATAAAGCAAACGGTTCGCCTGTAAATAATGTAAAGCAGTTTTTATGATGCGCCTTTGTTTGGTGGTCGTAATCGTTTCAATACCGCTGACGAAAGCCCCCTCATCTCTAAAGCGCACTTCAACAAAGGTATAAACATCTTGATCCATCAAAATTAAATCGATTTCGCCCCATGATGACCGGTAATTTTGTTGAATAAGCTGAAGCCCTTGCTCCTGTAAAAAAGCACAAGCAGCTTGTTCTGCTTCGCGACCTAAAGCATAGGCCGTTTTTTTATCGAGGCCTTTTTCCATCGATAAAAATATCCTCTATTCCGACGGAGTATAATCTTTTTGCGGCGAAGTCGATTTCACTTTCTTCGCTATTTTGGGCGGTAAAATATGAATAACCACATAATAACCAGGACCTTTCGGCGGAACTAATTCAACACGATCGCCAAACATTTTTTTAAAATCCTGGTAACCCGGATCCTTGGCAGCCTCTTCTAATTTAAAATAAGTCAAATGATAGAATCCTGGGTAAAGAAAAGAAAGGTGCAAATGCTCTCCTTTATGATTATAGACGGGTGCACCATGCTCCAAAACATCGCCCCGCGTATGTTCATTAAGCCAATTAATAGCGGGTGTTTTGGGATTAACGGCATAGGCTTCATGATCTTTCAAAGTAATCACCTGAACCGCCCCTACTTCTGCGGTATGATGCCAATGCGATTGGGTCATCTGAACAGGATGGTTGGGGTCCCCATAATGAGTCGTAACAGTTTCATCATGCTTGATTTGAGCTGCCGGCAAATCAGCCATCGCAACAGCACCCATCATAAAACCAATCATCGCGATCATCGTAGCTATTTTTTTTTGCATGACTTAAATCTCCTTATCATCGAATAATTCTTATGGTATTAAAGTTTTCATTGTTTTCAAACAAGTAATTCGCAAGGCATCAGGATTTCTAGGATTGACAAGTCATCGATCCCTCAGTAAAGTGCCCCTTCCAACGCCGGGGTGGTGAAACTGGCAGACACGCAAGTTTCAGGTACTTGTGGGGTAACACCCGTGGAGGTTCAAGTCCTCTCCTCGGCACCACATTATCGCTGGACTTAATCAATCAAATCCAAAATTAAAAAATATCGCAAAACGATGCCTGCCAGAACCCTCATAAAATTTCTCGCAACATAATAATTTCATCACGTTCTGCCCCGGTTGAAATAATGTCAATTGATGCGTCAATTAATGCACTGATTCGATCAAGATAACGAATAGCGTTGTCTGGCAATTGTTCATATTGCGTTACTTGCGCTGTAGGCGTTGTCCATCCTGGCAGCTCTTCATAAATAGGCTCGCATGCTGTCAACACCTCAGCCTCACAGGGAAATGTTTGCACTACTTTCGACCCTACGCGATAAGCCACACAAATTTTGATCGTTTTTAACCCATCCAATACATCTAATTTAGTCAAGCTTAGACTTGTCACGCCATTCATACGAACCACATGTTTTGCGGCAACGGCATCGAACCATCCGCAACGACGACGTCTACCCGTCGTCGTGCCCACTTCTTTTCCACGAATAGCCAGCCACTCTCCATTTTCATCCTGTAATTCTGTCGGGAAAGGCCCCGCACCAACACGGGTCGCATACACTTTCATCACGCCTAATACTTCATCGATGGCTAACGGTGAAAAACCCGTTCCCGGCGCTACGCCACCTACCATCGTACTCGAAGATGTGACAAACGGGTAAGTACCATGATCGATATCCAACAAGGCCCCTTGTGCCCCCTCGAATATTAAATTCTCTCCTTGCTCTGTCAGTTGACGCAACAAATCGGGAATATTAGCAGCCAGCGGCGCCAACGCATCGGCCATCTCCATGCTCTCACGATAAATCACTTCAAAATCAACGGGTTGAGATTGATAATACTGCGTTAGTAAAAAATTATAATAATTCACATTTTCTTCAAGCTTTTGCCGAAAAGTGATCGGATGAAAAAGATCATTAAAGCGGATCGCGCGGCGAGCAACTTTATCTTCATAGGCCGGCCCAATGCCTCGACCCGTTGTTCCAATGGCTTTCAACCCTTTCACTTCTTCGCGGGCATGATCTAAAGCAACGTGGTAAGGGAGCAATAAAGTACATGTGCGGCTGACGCGTAAGCGGTTGCGGATGGCTAGGCCATACGATTCTAAAATATGAATTTCTTCAAGCAGCGCTTTCGGTGATAACACGACTCCATTACCAATCAAACATTTGACACAAGGATGTAACACAGCGGAAGGAATTAAATGTAGTTTAAACACATCGCCGCGATAAACAAGCGTATGCCCTGCATTATGCCCGCCTTGAAAGCGAATCACAGCGCCTGCTTTATCGGCCAGTAAATCAACAATTTTACCTTTTCCTTCATCGCCCCATTGGCAACCCAGCACCACCATATTTTTTGGCATAAACATCGTCTCCTCAATAATTAAGACAATCATATAACGGTTGATTGAATGGATAAAGTATTATTGAAAATTGAAAAAATGAATCACTCGTAAGATGGTAACCAACCTGAGTTCGGGATAAGAAAGCGCATTATTTGGAAAGCTATTGGATTGGCCTTAATTTGTTTTCGCTCATGAGTCGGACTTCGTCATCTGTGTGATTCATAGACATCCTTTCAATTTTCGCAGTTGCATTTCAATTGGGTAATTTGCATCTTGCATATGCTCTTTAGCGTGACAAATAAAAGTAAAAATATCAAATCTTGTAGTCACCACGTGTCCATCAAAAAAATAGAAAATATTTGTCAAAAACACGTAATTTATTGAATGATTCAAGATGAATTATTATTCGCAAACAAAAGAAAACAATCACGATCCATAATGATTGACAAGCAAAACGTACTTTTGCATCATGTCGCGCTGTGATCATTTTTTTACAGTTCTAGCGACAGGCGATATTCGGGGGATATAAAATGAGCGAGAGATAAGTTTACAGGATATATTTTTGATGTGCATTGCAAAAAGAAAATAGGTGCAATATGAATGCTTCAGAAAGGAAGAACATTACGAATTTAGCGCAGAAAATAATTGATGGATCAATAAATATAATAGAAGGATGTCGCCAAATATCTTCTTTGAAAATAGAAAAAGAAATGAGGGATAACTCGGATTTTTTAATTATCAGAGGCTTTGAATCAGAAACAGACGAGTACCCCCTTGGTATAGTGAGAAAAAATTACAATCAAGAGTCTTTAAGAAAATTAGATAAGGAGATAATGACATATCTTAACGAATCAAAGCCGGTAATTTTGGAAGCATGTAAAAATCTAATTAAAAAATATGGGAATTCAAATGTGTGATTCATAGACATCCTTTCAATTTTCGCAGTTGCATTTCAATAGAGTAAAGAACAGCCAAAAAAAACGGAACCCTGCGCACCTTGTTCAATAACGCGTCTTTCAAAACAAGCCATCCATGACTAATCCCTCTAGCCCAGCATCCCTGCTGGTCGTTTGTTGCTGCCTATTCGTCGCAACAAACTCTTCGGCGCGTTCAAATGAATTCCATTCATTTGCCGCATCTCACTTCGGTGCTCGGGGCCCTCCTCAATTTTCGCGAAAACAAACTAAGGCCAATCCAATCTCTTACTTGTCTTCCGTTATCCCGAACTCAGGTTAACTAAAAAATCACACTGAGTTTTTCTTCAGGAATTTTAATTTCTAACAAAATTTCGCCTTCTGCTGTGTGCGTTTCAGAAACAATCGCGTGAGATTGATAGAGCTTGGCTTTGATGGCTGCTTCCGTTGGCTTTAATTTTAAGCAACAATGGATGAGGGTGTTGTTAAGTCGCTCTGCAATAGCCTGCAATAACAAGGCCAGTCCTTCCCCTGAAATCGCTGAGATCCAAACAGACACAGGCAACCCTAATTGATCTCGATCGATATGGGCTGGTTGCGCTTTGGACAATAAATCCACTTTATTAAATACCGTTAATCTCGGCACTTGATCCGCACCAATTTCAGTCAACACAGCATCCACCGCGTTCATATTCTCCGAGCGCTCATCCGAGGCTGCATCCACCACGTGAATCAACAAATCCGCTTCTTTGCTTTCTTCGAGCGTTGCACGGAACGCATCAATTAAATCATGTGGCAAATGACGAATAAATCCTACGGTATCGGCTAAAACCGCTTCCCCTACATACGGTAAATTGATTTTTCTTAAGGTCGGATCGAGGGTCGCGAATAATTGATTGGCCACATAGACCTGCGATTGCGTCAGCTGATTAAAAAGCGTCGACTTTCCCGCATTGGTATATCCAACCAAAGAAATGGTCGCGATATTTGAACGATATCGTTTTTCTCGTCGCAAAGCGCGCTGTTTACGAATATCCTCTAATCGTGCTCGAACCGTTTCGATACGCCGACGAATAATTCTTCGATCCACCTCCAGCTGTGTTTCACCAGGACCTCCTCGTAATCCAATGCCGCCTTTTTGGCGCTCCAAGTGAGTCCATCCACGCACCAATCGTGTCGCTGCGTGCTTTAATTGCGCCAACTCGACTTGCAGCTTACCTTCAAAGGTTTTGGCACGTTGGGCAAAAATTTCTAGGATTAATTCGGTTCGATCAAGCACTCGACATTGTAATACTTTCTGTAAATTACGTTCTTGGGAAGGCGTGAGCGTATGATTCACTAAAACAACTGAAATGGATTGATCAACCACGGCTTGCCGAATCTCTTCGACTTTCCCTTCCCCAATAAAATATTTTGCATTAGGTACTTGCCGACGACTCGTCATCAGAGTCATCGGCTCAAAATTCGCTGAACGTGCTAATTCCCTGAATTCTGCAATTTCCTCTTCAGCAAACAGTGCATCGGCATAAAAGTAATTGTGAAAAAGCAGTGCTTTAGCGTAAATAGGCATTCGTAGGTGCGCTTATTCCATACCTGGTTCTATTATTTCTTCTTGAACATAAGCCGAATAGGTCACGTGACGCGTTGGCACGATAGTCGAAATAGCATGCTTATAAATCATTTGAATAACATTACTGCGCAACATGATCACATATTGATCAAAAGAATCAACCAACCCCTGTAATTTAATCCCATTCATCAGATAAATCGATACCGGCGTTTTTTCTTTTCTTAAAGAATTCAAAAAAGTATCTTGCAACATTTGTCCATTATTCACGCTAAAATCTCCCTCTTAATTTTTTCTTATCATAATAAAAACCTTTGGCAAAAATTGTAGAATTTTTGACCACTGTAACATGATGATGCAAAAATGCAGCCGACTTGTCAACCATTATTTAAAATGCATTTCTTGCAATTGATTTGCCGTTTTTTCTAACAAAGAGGACAACCCTTCTTGCCAGCCCGCTATAAGCGCCGTGGAACTTTTTTGAGTTAGCGGAATAGACTCTTCAAAATCTTGAGTCGATAATAGTCGCCACTGATTTTGATCGTCCCGCCCATAAAACTGGACATTCATCGCGATAACCGCCATCGGTTTATCTGATTGTCGATAATCGGCATAAAGCGCTAACAGCTTCATCGCCAAAGCATATTTCGCTTTCAATAAGCTCTCATCGGTGACAACCTGTTTAAACAAATGGGTTGAAGTAAAATATTGCTGCGTCACCTGATAAATTTGCTCGCTGGGTGAAGCCATCCAGACATGATAATAATCTGTTACATATTGGTCTTGGGAAATTCGATAACTCAACGTGAGATTATTATAAGGCGCAACGCTTTTTGTTTTCCCAATCAACAAAGCACCGGGATAAACTGTCGGATAATTTTTCTCGGCAATAATCGGATTCAATAAATATTGCTCTTTGGCTTGATATTTCACATTCAAACAAGCAGCGCAACACAACCCTATCAGAACAACGACAACCATATCGATCGCTTTTTGCGTGAGTTTAATCATAAGTTCCTCGGATCCAAAACAGCGGGAGGATGTCCAAATAAAACAGCCGGTGGATAAATTTTTGCTTGATCAGAAACTGATTTTAAATTCTCAGAAATCTCTCTTAAATTATCCAATGTCGTTTGAATGGGCTGCCCGGAACGATTAAATAAATCATCTGTCTGTTGCACGAAATGATTCGTTGAATCCAATACGTTTTGTAATGTTGCAAACAATTTTTTAACATCCACTTGCTTTAATTCATCTAAAATATATTGCGCATTATCAGCAAATCGCCCCAGCGTGCTGGTTGTCGCCGGAATATAATAATGGTCGGGTTGCCAATTAATTTGAATGGCTTTGCTTTCTTGAGGATTGACAAAGTTTAACTCTAAATAGGCTGTCCCCGTTAATCCTTGTGGCGCTAATTGAATACGTAACCCTTTTTGAACATCCTGCGCGATGGCAGATCCAAGTGTATTTTGTGGGGTTTGCGTAAGAACAGGCTTATTGATTGCAATCAACACATAAACGTATCGGCCGTATAAATCGCCCGCCTCTCCATCATGAACCGAATAAATCTCGCTAATCAATCCAATCCGTTTAACATACCCAATTTGCACGCCTCGATATTTAACCGGAGAACCTTCTGATAATCCCTGAACAGATTCATTGAAATACGTTTCTACGTAGATTATTTTTTGAAAAATTCTTCCCGATCCAAATAAAATCAGACCCATAATGACAATCGTAATAGCTACAATAACAAAACTACCAATCCTAAAATAATTCGGTTCCTGCCCTTCTACCATAAACATTTCATCCTATGATTAAGCTTCCGGCTTGCGATTAAAAAATTGATTCACCCAAGCATTTTCTGACTGTTGTTTTAAAGCAATAGGGTTCCCTGCCGCCACGATTTTTTTATCATGCAACAAAATACATCGTTCTGCAATGGCAAAAACACTCGGTAATTCGTGCGTGACCACAATAATCGTCATCCCCACCGTTTTCGACAACTCTATAATCAACTGATCCAATTGCGCAGAAGTAATGGGATCTAATCCCGCAGAGGGTTCATCTAAAAATAAAAGACTGGGTTCCAACGCCATCGCTCTGGCAATGGCGGCTCGTTTAACCATCCCCCCACTAATCTCAGCCGGATAATAATCAGCATAGTCATTTAAACCCACTAATGCTAATTTATTCCGTGCAATTGCGTCGATCGCTTCTTTAGGCAAATGGGTCAATTCCTGCAAAGGCAGTTGAACGTTTGCTAATAAAGTCATTGATCCCAACAAAGCACCGCTTTGAAACATAACGCCCATATGACTTAAAACTGACAGTCGATCTTCTCCGCGCATTTGCACGAGATTTTTCCCATCGATAAAAATAGCGCCTTTTAAAGGCTCCATCAATCCAATCATACAACGTAATAATGTCGTTTTCCCTTCGCCTGATCCGCCTAAAATAGCAAACACTTCACCCTGATACACATCAAAATGGACATCATCCAAAATAACATGATCTCCATATTGAGCGGTCAGTGATTCCACGCGAACGATTGGAATGGATGCCACAACTACACTCCTAACGCGTAATAAACACAAGCAAAAATACCATCCACCAGAATCAGCATAATAATGCTGTTCACAACGGCTTGTGTTGTTGAATAACCCACTGCTTTCGCGCCAAATCGTGTTTTCAACCCATGCAAGCAGCCGACTGAAGCAATCACAATACCAAAAGCAGTCGCTTTAACCATCCCGCCTATAAAATCATCCCACTGCATCACTTGGCTTAATTGTCGTATGTACACATCCATCGTAAATCCCAATGTATGCATCACGAATGCACATCCCAATAATCCAAAAAAAATCAAGAAAATATTCAGCAAGGGCGTCATCAGTGTTGTGGCGATAATGCGCGGCAAGACTAAAAAACGCACCACATCGAGTCCCATGGTTTGCAATGCATCGATTTCCTGATTGACTTTCATCGTGCCAATTTCTGCCGCGAAAGAAGAAGCGGTTCGCCCTGCCAATAAAACGGCTGTCATGAGTGGCCCCATTTCTCGCAAAAGCGAAATGCCCACCAAATTCGCAATATATAAATCAACGCCAAATTGTCGCATGGGGATAGCAGCCTGAAAAGCGCTGATCAGCCCAATCAAAAACCCAATTAACACAATAATAACGAGCGCATAAGGGCCAACTTGTTCTACCGTCAACCATAAATCCTGCCAACGTAAACGCCGTGGAGAACGAAGAACAAGGCCCAATTGATAAATAACCTGTCCGATAAAAATAATATTTGTTTTCAAATCACGCGCAAAGATAACCATCCAATAGCCAAATGTTGTCACAGAAAACATAGAACGCTTTTTTGCGCCCTCTTCATCTGAAAGCTTTTTGGGTTGAGTCATTTTATCGAGCAGCGGTTGATAAACTGCCGGAAGGTGTGCCATAACGCCTTGCCGATGAGATTGCTGCTGTCGCTGCAATAAAGTCATGAGCAAAGACAGCCCTGCCGTATCACAGGAGGTAATTTGTTGCATATCTAAAATAAGTGATTCAGGCTGATAGCGATTTTGTAAAGCGATACACTTTTCCCATAATGCGCCAATAAATTCGATACGCAGCGCACCATGAAATGAAAAAGTGATTTTTTCATCATTTTTAATGATTTCAACGTCGCCTTGTACTTCAGCCACCATACAGCATCCCTGATCGAATCGATTGATTATTCTCTCATGCTAATCGTTTTGGATCACGAAAAAAGTAAAGTAGTCGATAAAAATCTTCTTCTATTCCATCTAAAAAAAAGCTATACATCTGATTGCGCAGAAATAAATTTTCATGAACTTGTACTATTATTGGAGATCATTTCATTGACAAAGAGAATTCTCTTCACCGCCATTTTTGTTAGCCTGTTTCTGTGTGGGCAAGCTTTTGCTACTACAATAACACCTCTAGCCAATATTCAAACAACAGAAACGCCTTTAACGCTAGAAGATCTACAAAACCCAAAAAAAATGTGTGAACTTAATGGCATTAATTATATGGATGCCGTCGCATGGGTAAAACAATTACAAATCGCCATTCACAATCAGGATAAAAATGCGATTGCCAATTTAGCAACTTACCCGTTAAGAATTAACGATGGTCCAAAGAAAACACACTTCATCAAAGACCAGAAACAATTTTTGCTGGAATACAGCAGTATTATTACAACACCCGTCGAAAATAAGATTTTACAGGTAGATTCAACAGATATTTTTTGCAATGCTCAAGGCGGCATGATAGCCGACGGAACTATCTGGTTTTCCTCTCAGGACGCTAACCTCATAAAAATTCGCACAATCAATTTATCTAGAGTCTATCAAAATATGGAATAGAACCATAAAAATAGGGATTTTTTGAAGAAATAGATTCGGGGGAAAAGCGCGAATTTCACACATTTCCCCGAAATAAGCATGTTATAATTGGCTCATCGTCCAAAAATACCGGTTTTTACCGTATGCAGAGAGCATGGATACAAAAACATCCACCACAAACAAACTTTAAGAACACAGTCCAAACATCGAAATTCGCGTTCATGGGCGTGGGAAGGATTCTTCCTCCTGTAGCATGGGATCACCTGTTTTCTCCTTCGCCAAAGTTGCCGCTGCTGTTGTGGCCAATACAGGGACCGCGACAACGGCTGATGCCGCGACCAATAACTGATCTGTGGTCACTGCAGATGTGACAGGCGCTGCTGCTGCCGTTACGGCAGATGTCACCAGTGAAGCTGAACCACCCACCGTCGGCATAGCTGACATGATCGAACCAGTCGATGCAACGGGTACTAAACTTGCAGAAACCCCCGCTGAAGGCACTGCCGACGCGGCGGCAGGCAAAGCCGAACTTGCCGTCGCACCAGAAACTATTGATCCTGCTGCCGCGACCGCACCGACGTGAGCACCCACAACAGTAACTGTAGCCGCGGCCACAGCAAAACCACCCGTTGCAACAAGTGCCCCCAAAGCAATGGCGCCAATACCCCCTGTTACTAACACAGTCGCGGCAAGGACAGTAACTGCAGCCGCAGCAATTCCCACGCTCAACCAAAACTTCCAGTTTTTCCAAAAAGGGCGAGGTTTTGATGCGTTTAATAATGGGGCTTTCTCTTCTCCCCCTGTGGGAGCGGCCGACGCCGTTGCCGCTGTTATCGAATCTCCTCGCCTTCGAGAGAAAGAGTATATCGTTGTCATCACGCCTTCTTGATCCCATTTTTTCTTTAAAAAATCTTTATCAGCCTCACTTACTAGCAGCCGATCGATCGTTTCTTTCTTTGAAAACAACTGACGCGGGTTCGCTTCCTGTATGAACTGCGTTAACAAGGCTATGTCCCTATTTACAGCCAGAAAGGCCTCAAAATAATATCCATTGGACTTAACACGATCACCCAAATCACGTAAAAAACAACCTACTAGAGATGTCTTTGTTTCTGCAGCCATAAGCGTCAGCAGCCTTTGTACAATACCCTGTCGTCGTCGTTGCTGCTGCTGCTGCCCAAAATCTGCTTCTGATGATCGCCCCGTAGCGGCTTGAATCTCTGCCTCAAGCGCAACCATTTGATGTTTTACTGCAAAAGCATCAGCCACTCTTCGCGGCCAGTTCTTTGTATTTCCTACCTCTAAGACCTCATCAAGGTTTATTTTTTTTATAGAATCATCGCTCAACGCAGACAAAAAAGAGACCATGCCTGTTAAATTCGCGGGGCTCTCTTTAAATAAAAGATCTAAAGTAGATATAACAAGTTTCGTCGAATCAGAAACCTTTGGCATGCTCTGTGCACCAACACTATAAAAAGCTCCTCGTGCACTTTCTCTTTCCACTGCTTTTTTCTTCTTTGCTGTAAGAGAGCCTCGTTGCTCACTTGACAGAGCATCAACCGCTCGACAAATAGCATCTACATCCGATACATATCTGAAATCTATTTGATAAATCAACTGGCCTCTTTGTCCATCATTCAGCACGCGCAGTGCGGCAATAAGCTCAGCATCAAAATATTCTTCAGCGGCATGAATAACTGCAGATGGAAGCTCTTTAAGCTCGGGAGTAGCAGAACCAGCAACAGGGTGAGGGGCGGCGAATACCGAGCTCCATTCTTCGTCGGGACGAAGTAATGCTTGTTGTGGAACTGGCACTTCAGCTGTGGTGGCTTGCATATATAACCCTCTTCTTTAAACTTAAAAATATACTATATTTACCCCCCCTACATGTCATAGTATAGTATTTTTGAAAAAAACCGCCACTTTAGTTAATACAAATCTCGATTTAGAAAAACTCAACGAGCAGGAAACACAATCCGTACGGCGGCAACAGGGAGAAAATAAAAGCACCCAACGGGTGACCCCCTGTTTAAAAAACTATCGCAAAACGCTACATTCATTCCAGACTCAATCGATGGAAAATGAACCCCCCTTTCTCGAGCCACTTATACCACCAACAAAATCCATTTCGATCCCAATACAAGATTTTAATCTTATCGCCTCGCTGATTACGAAAAACGAACAAATATTCCGAGAGAGGATTCTTGCCAAACGTATCGGCAACCAATATCGACAATCCATTGATTGATTTACGCATATCCACTGAGAAACGCGAATTCACGTTTATAAAATACGCACTAACTCATTCTTTTCATCAAACTGAGAAATCGCTTGAATCATAAATTTTCCATCGCCTTCGC
>MGXH01000009.1:550-7118 GCA_001801305.1 Gammaproteobacteria bacterium GWE2_42_36 | reverse complement strand
GCGCTGTTGTGAGCATCTACATGTCGGGGCAAACACTCTACGCTGGCACAGCAAATAATGGATTATTTGAAAGTAATGATGAAGGAATGACTTGGAATAAAATTTTGTAACGCGACAAGAATAGTAAGATCAAAAGGATAAAATAAGGGCACACTCGAGCATGCCCTTATAATAAAATATTACAACACCGTTTCTGCAGGAACATAGGTTTTCCCTAATGCTTTCGCAACGGCTTCGCAAGTTAATTTTCCTTTGTAAATATTCAACCCATTGCGAAGATGTTTATTGCTCTTCAACGCTTCGACATGACCTAAATTCGCTAACGCCAATGTAAAAGGCAACGTCGCATTATTTAACGCATACGTTGATGTGCGAGCAACGGCACCCGGCATATTCGCCACGCAATAATGTACAACACCATCCACAACATAAGTCGGTTCGGCATGCGTTGTCGCATGACTGGTTTCAAAACATCCGCCTTGGTCAATGGCCACGTCAACTAAAACAGAACCATCTCGCATTTTCTTGACCATCTCTTTCGTCACTAATTTTGGTGCTGCAGCGCCCGCGACTAAAACCGCGCCAATCACTAAATCCGCATCTAAAACATATTCTTCTAACGCGGCTTTGGTTGAATAAATCGTTCGAATTTGTGAACCATAAATATCGTCGAGCATACGTAATCGCGGCACGGACTTGTCGAGCACAACGACTTGTGCGCCCATGCCCACCGCTATTTTAATCGCGTTGGCGCCAACGACACCGCCACCTAATACAACGACTTTGGCCGTATCAA
This sequence comes from Gammaproteobacteria bacterium GWE2_42_36, assembly GCA_001801305.1. Taxonomy (GTDB): domain Bacteria; phylum Pseudomonadota; class Gammaproteobacteria; order UBA12402; family UBA12402; genus UBA12402. Next base: position 6,322 of record MGXH01000009.1, on the reverse strand, counting down.
CGCCCGGCACGCCGCCCAATAACATTCCGCGTCCACCGCAAGGTTTTTCTAAACAATGCGCACCGGCTTGAATCGCCAATCGTCCGGCCACTTCACTCATTGGGGCCAATAAGGGCAATCCGCCATGATCATCAGTCACTGTCTCATAAGCAATCGCAATCGCGCCAGATTCCAGCAATAATTCTGTTTGATGAGGATCGGGGGCCAAATGCAAATAGGTAAATAACACCTGTCCTTTTCGCAACATTTTACATTCGTTCGGCTGTGGTTCTTTGACTTTCACGATCATCTCAGCTTTCGCAAAAATTTCTTCTGCTGTATCAACAATCGTTGCACCCGCTTTGCGATAATCTTCATCGCTACAACCAATACCCATACCGGCATTTTTTTGCACCATCACTTGATGGCCATAATGAATGAGCTCCTGAACATTGGAGGGTACTAGTCCGACGCGATACTCATGATTTTTAATTTCTTTTGGAAGACCAATTAGCATTGTTACAGCTCCTATTTAATAATTAAGATTTCATAAAATAACTTTGCTGGGTTTGCGCGTAAATCCAGACATTAAAAAGCGAGGAAAGTATATGCTGAGATCTCTCAGAAATTAAACCCTTTCTGAAAATTTTGATGAAAAATTTTGACTGACTGCCTTTGACTTTTTTCGAGGGAAGCCTATAATTCGCGCCGATTTGATGGCCAATAAATAAGTTACTTGAGGCCTCAAAACAATTAACCCTATCAAGAGGAATTTGACCATGTCAGAAATCATCCATATTCACGCCCGCGAAATTTTAGATTCTCGAGGCAATCCTACCGTCGAAGCCGATGTGACCTTAAAATCCGGTATTATCGCTACAGCTGCTGTTCCTTCAGGCGCTTCTACCGGCACACGTGAAGCAGTCGAATTACGTGATGGCGATAAAAAACGTTATTTAGGCAAAGGCGTCTTGAAAGCCGTCAACAATGTCAACACCGAAATCAGCAAAGCCGTCACCGGCAAAGATTCCGTTCATCAGGAAGAAATCGATAACATCATGATCAGTTTAGATGGCACAGAAAACAAAGGCCGTTTAGGCGCCAATGCCATCTTAGCGGTCTCTTTAGCTGTTGCTAAGGCTACTGCGATGGAAAAAAACCTGCCGTTATTTCAATATTTGGGTGGCAATGACGCTTGCATAATGCCATTACCGATGATGAATATTTTAAATGGTGGCTCACATGCTGATAATAACGTCGACATTCAAGAATTTATGATTCTCCCTGTCGGTGCGCCAAATTTTCCTGAAGCCATTCGTTACGGCGCAGAAGTATTTCATGCTTTAAAATCCGTATTGAAAGACAAAGGATTAAACACAAACGTCGGTGATGAAGGCGGTTTCGCACCGAACCTTCCGTCTAACAGCGCCGCTATCGACGTTATTTTAACCGCCATCGAAAAAGCCGGTTACAAAGCGGGTAAAGATATTTATCTTGGCCTCGATGTCGCCAGTTCGGAATTTTATGAGAACGGAAAATATGAATTATCTTCTGAAAAACGCTCATTAAATTCAGCGGAATTCGTTGACTATCTGGAAGGATTAGTCAAACAATACCCGCTCATTTCAATCGAAGATGGTATGGCTGAAGGTGATTGGGACGGCTGGAAATTGTTAACGCAACGATTAGGCAACAGAATTCAAATCGTCGGCGATGATTTATTCGTCACCAACACGAAATTATTAGAGCGCGGTATTAAAGAAAAAGCGGCCAATGCAATTTTGATCAAACTCAACCAAATTGGCTCCGTTACCGAAACGTTGGCGGCGATCAACATGGCTAAAGCAGCTGGCTTTAATGCCGTTGTTTCACATCGATCCGGTGAGACGGAAGATGCCAGTATTGCTGATTTTGCCGTCGCCACAGGCGTTGGACAAATCAAAACCGGTTCACTCAGCCGTACTGATCGTGTGGCAAAATATAATCGCTTAATTCGCATCAATGAAATGTTAGGCAGCAAAGCGCAATTCAATTGTCACAAACTGTTCAAAGGCCTCTAACCTTTCAATTTTGAGCGGCCAGTTTCCCCAACTGGCCGCTTGTTTGTAAAACCTTTTCTTTTTTTAAAAAAATCCGAGTTAACATTTTTTCATAAGATTTCCTTAATCAACACCTGCTAAAATCTACCTCACCAACAAAAATAACAATCTTTAAACATGGGAAAAATTGAATATGTTATCGATACCATCTCAACGTGAAAAATTATTACAAGTAATAAAAAATTGGTCAAACGGCCAAGCTTATGAGCTACCCAGCGATCAAGAGCTGAGGAGACATTGGCGCCTAGAGATTGCAAGAATTTTTCAGACTATTCTTCGAAGTCCGCTCACACCGCTCAATCCTGATGAGCAAATAAAACAAATATCTTTAGCTTTAAACAATCTAGCTTCTTTGGGAATTGCCTATAGAGAAATTTCAATTATCGCCTGTCATTTCATACAAAAATTTATCCTAACAGAACAACAAGCCGATCGTTTCAAAACAAGCATTGCCCTTCTGTTTTCGACACTTGACAATGAAAGCAAAACACCTATTCGGGAGAAACTAGCAGAAAAAAAACTACATTTTGCCGAGCAAGCTGAAATCGAAATACAGAGAAAAAGGCAAGAAGATGTTATCGCTCAACAAAAACGAATAGCAGAACAACAAGCTCGTGAAATCGAACAAAGAAGAATACGCGCAGAGGAAGAAGCAAAAAAAGCAGCTAAACAAGAACTGCAGAAAAAACAAGCAGCAGAGCGCCAAGCACAAGCAGAAAAAGATGCGCTCATCATAAGAGCAATACATACAACTTATCAGTCCAAATCAAAAATAGTTTGTATAGCATTTTATAAACATGGCATTTACGCAACAAAAATAAAAAAAGATCAAAATATACAAGATATAAATGTAACTGCACCAGGCCAAAATTTGAAAAACATTTCTTTTTTAATACAAGGAGACGTGAGTCAACAGAGGTCAGACCAACTGCTTGCACTGGTAGATCATTTTAGGAGATTGCCCATACACTGCATATTGGTTAATTGCGTTTTTGAAGATGGTTCTTTCCTGGCAAAGCTAGACCATCGGAAATCTCATGTTTCATTAGAACTTGGGTTATCTATGAGTAATCCTCCTCCAATCATAGCAAAAATGCATAGTTCTCGAACACGTATGACGATAGACCCGCAAGATATGGAAACAGGCCTTTATGGTGGAGTATCAACGGCCGATTGTTACGGTTGCTTCCAAAATGACACATACTTAATGTTTTCATTTAAAACAATATCGCTAACGCCAACTGAAGCCGCCGTCCCCTCAGCCTCCGCAAGCGCTGCCCCAGGTCCTTCTTCTCCTGCTACTAGATCATCTTCAGCACTTGCTGCACCGCAACAAGCTCTTCCAATCGCTCAAGATTTAGAAGCTCGCCGATCAATGGCGCTTCATTTTGCTGAACGGCTACGACAACAACCAGCCCTTAATCCTCATGTGAAGAAAATGAATGGCTTGCTCGCTCACCAATTAGAAACCTTCAGCCCACCGTCCGATGATACTAAACACACCATACTCAAGGAAGCTATAGATCGCGCACATACTCCACAATTTAAAGCACTGTGTGATAAAATGTTACGTAGGCAACCTGTAACGATGACAGAGTGGTTAAAGGCATCTCAATGCGAACAAGAATCTTTAAATTGTCCCTATTTAAGCCCTGCCGTTAAACAGATTGATGATGACCCAATGCTAAATTTACTTGTTGGAATTTCATCAAGTTTTGCGGCAGCCGCCGCGGCTCCTGTGCTAAGCAGTTCTTCTTCTGCTGCAGCCGCAGCTTCGTCGCCATCGGCAAATCCAGTGCCACGATATGGAATATTCCCGTCGCCACCTCCGCCGCCTTCGAACCCATCAATGGCTCCTAACTCTCCAGCAACTGCAGCGCCGCCTCTACCAGATTTACCTCCCCAACCGCTTCTGGCCCGCGCTGCTTCCATAACCCCAACTCCGGGCAAACGGGGATGACATAAAACCCAAGCGGGAACCAAAACAAATTCCCGCTTGACTCTTCATATAAATCCGCGAGAATGAGCGATTGCTAACATTCATCGCGGATAACTATGTTTTCATCTTCGCACAATAATGATCAATTGGTAGATCCATCAAAAAAATGGCGTCTTTCAAAACGCCACATTACCATCTCCGCCTGGGCGCTGTACGAATTCGCGAGCTCCCTTTTCTCGATGAATATCATTTCGCTTTATTTTGCGCTGTGGGTCACGATCGACATGCACGGCGAAGATATTTTTTATAGTTGCGCCTTATCGATTTCGATGTTGCTGTCGGCCATTTCGGCGCCGATTTTAGGTGCGGCATCCGATCGATTACAAAAACGCATGCCGTTTATTATCGCGACTGCCCTGTTATGTGCAATCAGCACATCGTTTATTGGTCAATTACATCATCTATGGCTCGGACTTGTCTTATTTGCTATTGCCAATTATGGCTATCAATTGGCCGAAGTATTTTACAATGCCCTTTTACCCACGATCTGCGAAACAGAAAAGCTCGGGACAATATCGGGCTATGGCATCGGATTCGGTTATTTCGGGACAATCGCCGGTTTATTGCTCGTCAGCCCTTTTGTTCTAAAATATGGTCGTCCGGCCGCTTTCTTACCGACGGCTTGTTTTTATTTATTGTTTGCGCTGCCCTGCTTTTTCTTCGTCAAAGATAAAGCGATAACAACGGCTAAAACACCCTTTCGATTCAAAGAAGTTTTACACGACGCTTTTTCAAAAACGAAAAACACTATCACGCATATTAAGCAATACAAAAATCTCTTAGATTTTATGATCGCCGCTTTTTTAGCGTTAAACGCTGTGAGCACAATTTATATTTTTATGTCGGTGTACATTAAAAAAGTTATTGGGTTTTCCGATAGCAAAATGATTACGTATTATATGATTTGCAGCGTTTTTGCGATCGCCGGATCTTTCGCTTGCGGGTATATTACCGATCGATTAGGGGCTAAAAGAACGTTCAGCTATGCTTTAGCGCTTTGGTGTATCACATTGATTATGGCGTTAATATCCTTGAATCCTAATTTATTTTGGGTGGTCGGTCCCTTAGCCGGCATCAGTTTAGGCTCAACTTGGACCAGTGCTCGAACGCTCGTTGTGCAATTATCGCCGGAAGACATGGTCGGCGAAGTATTTGGTTTTTACGGACTCATTGGCCGTAGTGCATCGATCATGGGACCGCTTTTGTGGGGCGCTTCAGTTTACGCATTCCGATCATTCGGCGTGCAAAAATATCGGATTACCGTTTTTATGCTTTTATTGTTTATCATAGCGGGTTTGTGGTATGTACAGAGAGTGCCGGAGCCGGAGAAGAATCTAGGATTGAGGAAAGGTAAGGAACGAGAGAATCATCCTGGAGAAATCTTGAGCTAGCGATTTTCACTGGATCCCGTGGTCAAAGCCGTGGGATGACAAGACCTCTCCGTATTCGCAGCGCTACAGTCAAACAAGCAGGAAAGTTATTAGTCAGTGGATTTTATCTGAACATCATAAGGCAATATGAAATAATGAATTTTAAAATGCACACACTCCCTGAAAAACTATTGGCGATGGTCGAAGCATCGCCAGATACTGTCATCATGCAAATGAAAATCGATGGCGTTTATCAACAAACGACGTATCAACAATTTTTTGATAACGCACAGCGAATCACCCATTTTTTATCGACTCACGGTAT
>MGXH01000009.1:0-538 GCA_001801305.1 Gammaproteobacteria bacterium GWE2_42_36 | reverse complement strand
GCGAATCACCCATTTTTTATCGACTCACGGTATCAAGCCAGGCGATCGCGTTGCCCTTTCGATGAAAAATTCACCCTATTGGGGCATGATTTATTTTGGCATTTTATATGCAGGCGCAATCGCTGTTCCTTTCGATTGGCAATCGAAACCAGAAGACATCATTTATTATTTGAACGATTCTGAAAGCAGCATGATCTTTATACAAAAAGATATTATTGCATTCGACAAGCTATTCGCCGCTTGCCCCGCACTAAAACAAATCATTCCCTCAGACAAAGACGCGACACAAGATTCGCCCAACATCAGCAATCTTCCCGAATTATTAAATACATCTTTATCGGGCCAACACCATCTCGCCGAGACAATAATGCCCGACGATATTGCCTCGATTCTTTATACGTCGGGTACAACCGGACGACCTAAAGGCGTCATGCTCACGCATCAAAATTTTTACTCGAATTTTTTAAGCATCGAAGCCTCACGTTTATTAAAAACCGATGAAAATATACTCGCCATTCTTCCCCTACATCATTCCTTT
>MGXH01000008.1 GCA_001801305.1 Gammaproteobacteria bacterium GWE2_42_36 | reverse complement strand
CGATTCCATAATAAATCCAGACTGGCGCCAAGCCTCATACAACACAACCGCCACGCTGTTCGATAAATTCAATGAACGAATATTCTTTTGCATAGGAATTTTAACAATTTGTTCTTCCGGCATTTTATCTAAAGCCGTTTTCGATAAACCTTTTGTTTCTGATCCAAACAAAAACGCATCGCCTAATTGATAATTCACTTCATGATAATTTCGTGTCCCACACGTTTCCACTGCAAACATACGCGATGCGGGCGATCGGTTTAAGAAATCTTCGAAATCTTGATATTCCTGCACTGACGCAAATTCATGATAATCGAGCCCTGCTCGCTTCATTTTTTTATCGTCCAACGTAAATCCGAGTGGATGGATTAAATGAAGCATGCTACCGGTATTGGCGCATAATCGAATAATATTACCGGTATTCGGCGGGATTTCGGGTTCGCATAAAACGATGTGAAATGTCGCGGGCATAAATTAATTCGTCTTTAAAATAAAAGTTGCGGGGCCATCGTTACATAATTCGACTTGCATATCAGCACCAAACCGCCCTGTCTCGACAATCGGATAAATCGCTTTAGCTTGCGCGACAAAATAATGAAATAAGGCTTTACCTATCTCAGGCTCCGCTGCGGGCGTAAAGCTCGGTCGCATTCCTTTTTTCGTATCGGCTGCAATCGTAAATTGTGGCACCAAAAGCAATCCGCCTTGAATATCCGTGAGCGATAAATTCATGCGATCTTCTGAATCAACAAAAATACGATAATTCAAAATACGCTCGAGCATTCGATCCGCATTGGACTCAGTATCTCCTCGCTCCACACCAAGTAATACCAAAATACCTCGAGTGATTTCCCCAATGACTTTATCATCGACAGTAACGCTGGCATGTGCAACTCGTTGCAATACAACAATCATGAAATAAGCTCGTGTTGAAAAACGAGTGATATATTAAATCACCCGATCACTTAGCACAATATGAGTGGGGAAAATCAAACTTATGTCGTTAACGCTTGTCGATGTTTATCCTTAAGCGGGATAATTGCTATCAAGGCAATGATCCCACAGAAAATCAAATAATAGCTAGGCGCAATAACATTATGAGTTTTCGCGATTAAATATGTTGAAAATAAAGGCGCTAATCCGCCAAAAACAGCCATCCCGATATTAAACGAAAATGCCATGCCAGAATATCGCACGGCCGTTGGGAATAATTCAACGACGGTACAAGCGCAAGCGCCGGTAATACACGCGCTCTGCACAGCAAAAATAATCATGACTAAAACAACATACTGAATGTGTTGTAAAGATAGCAAATAAAATAAGCCGTAGCTAAAAATGATTAAACCGATTGAACTAATCAATAAAATTAGTCGTCGTCCGATGATGTCGGATAAATAACCAACACCGATAGCACAAATTGAAAGTAAAATGATATTCGCTGTGTTTAATAAATTAATCGTATTTTTGGGATAATGCAAAATAGCGGTTAAATAAGTGGGTAAATATAAAAACGGTACGACGATAGTGCCTTGTAAAGAAGCGAGCGCGATACCTTGAATGACGGTTCGCCAATGATGTTGGAATAAGCTATAGAGTGGAAATGTGCGCGAAACAAGTTGCTTTTGCATGACGATAAAAGCGGGGGTTTCCGCCATACTTTTGCGCAACCAATAACTAACAAAACCTAAAATACCCCCTAAAATAAATGCAATTCTCCAGCCAAATAATGAAAAAGACTGGGCTGGGAAAACAAAAATCAATAAAGCATAAACAGCAGAGCCTAATGCCATGCCGAAATTAATGCCGAAAAAAACACACCCACTGGCCAAGCCTCGAGCAGAAGCATTCACATGTTCCGTTGCAAAAACAATGGAACCGGATAACTCTCCGCCTAATGATAAGCCTTGTAAAACACGCAATAACGTCAATAGCACCGCCGCCCATATACCCAGTGTTTGATTGGTTGGTAATAAGCCGATTAAAAAAGTGGGCAACGCCATCAACATCAATGTTGAAACAAAGGGTTTTTTCCGACCATATTTATCGCCAAAATGACTAAATAAAATACCACCCAGGGGTCGACATAAATAGCCAATTGCAAAAACCGCGAAAGCTTCCAGTAATCCGGTAATGCTATTTTTTTGTGGGAAAAAGAGTTGACTTAAAGTGTTAGCGAAGAAAATGAAAATGATGAAATCGTAAAATTCAAGCACACTACCTAAAGAGGATAAAAAAACAACACGTTTTTCATTGTTAGAAAGACTTGGGCTTAACATAGTCAATTCCTCGCGCATACTTTATCAGCTTTTAAAAAACCCATAGGTTAATTAAGATTTCATTAAAGCTTAATACTTGTCGTACATTAATATAACACATCAATACAGCTCATGATGAGCTTACGTCGCAACAAGCAACGCGACAAAGAATGTAACGCAAAGACATACAAACAAGTTCAAGGGCGCGATGTTTCGTACCCTTGAACAGACTGTCTACGGCAAGTAATACATCGGATTAGGTAACTTAAATCCTTTATCCGCATAGCCACCCTTTAAATCACTGTATTGATCGCCAATCGTTAGAAGAACATCATAACCTTGATCCACAATTTCTTTACGTGCCTTTGTTTTGTATTGTGAGGCTGTTAATGGTTTTTCATCGTCCGATCGTAAACGCAATGCCGTCCATCCATCATAGCCAAAGTGATGTAATTCATCGGACACGCTATTTCTGAAAGATTCAGTACGTCCAGTCACAATGAAAATCGCAACATGATGCGCTTTAGCAAAATTAAAGAGATCTAAAACACCTGCATTCACTACATCCATTGATTCCCCTTTAGACGTATCAGAAAGATTTAATCGGTTCATAATGGCTTCCGATGTATCATTAAAATCATCGGCCTTATTCAATCCAAACCGACAAACCATCGTATCGTCTACATCGAACACAATCGCCATCTTTTTAGAGGCGTCTTTATTTTGAGCTAACCGTGACGTCAAGTAAGCTTTCGCACTATCTGTGACTTTCTGTACATCACGTTGATATTCGCCAGACTGGTAATAATTAACGACAGACTGCTTCGCTAAATCTAAATTGGCCGGCTCACTCGCCCATAACAATGCCGGCAAAAAACAAAGGGAAATTAACGTTGCAAGAAGATATTTATTGAATTTTATCATGCTGATGCACCTCTTTTTTAGTTATAATACGGCCTGAAGCGAGACGTAGTTTAGTGCCCTTTAATTCAGTTGGCCACTTTTTCAAAAGAAAATGTGCAAAAAAATTTTTCAATGACAGCAAAGCCTGATTTGTTTTAAAATGCCGCTTTCGCAAATAATGATGAGACGGCTTATGATTTTATGTTTGGATATCGGGAATACACAAATTTTTGGTGGCGTTTATGAAAATGAACAACTGCGCCTATCCTTTCGATATGACTCAACATCTACCAGCACCTCCGATCAACTGGGTGTCTTTCTAAAAAGTGTATTGCATGAAAATCATATTGAACCGACCTCCATTAAAAAAATTGCTATCGCCTCCGTTGTGCCATCGATCGACTATTCCATTCGCTCGGCCTGTATTAAATACTTTAATATTGAACCTTTTATGCTATCAGCTTCCTCGCCTATGCCATTAACCATCAAAACAGAACATCCACATGAATTGGGCGCTGATTTAATCGCCACTGCTATAGGCGCTATGCGTCGATATCCTCACCAAAATTTAATTATTGCCGACTTTGGCACAGCGACAACCTTTGCAGCCATTACAGCCTCACAAGAATATCTCGGTACAGTTATTCTGGCGGGTATGCGATTATCTATGCAAGCGCTGGGTAGCAATACGGCAAAACTTTTCCCGGTCGAAATTCTCAAACCCGCTCATGTGATTGGGAGAAATACAACTGCTAGCGTGCAATCCGGGATTTACTACGGCCATCTCGGCATTATTCGAGAAATGCTTGAACAAATAACGTTGGAAGCTTTTTCGAAAAGTGCACCGCCGATAAAATTGGGTACGGGCGGATTTGTCCATATGTTTGAATCTGAGGCGCTTTTTTCGGCAATCGTTCCGAATTTAGTTCTAGAAGGACTATTGCATTCTGTGTTAGCGTGAACTGCATATGCAAAACCGTAGTTCAAAAAATTAGAGGCAATCATCAAGCAACACTTGTAACTTGTTTTATGATCCTGTAAACTTCGCCCTCTTTTTGATAGAATAAGTTGAGTTTTAAGTAAAAAATCTTCGGAGTCATTTTTAATGAGAACAGTAGTAGTAAAGCCAGAGGATATACAAAGAAAATGGTGTATCGTCGATGCAGAGGGCAAAATTTTAGGCCGAATGGCGACAGAAATAGCCAGGCGTTTACGGGGAAAACATAGACCCGAATATACTCCCAACATGGATTTGGGCGATTATATTATTGTCATCAATGCCAGCGGTGTTCGCGTAACAGCCAACAAAGCCAAACAAAAAATGTATCACTCTTATTCAGGCTATCCGGGTGGTCTTAAGAGCATCAGCTTCGAGAAATTGTTGGAAAAAGATCCAACAAAGATCATCGAAGAAGCAGTTAAGGGCATGTTGCCAAAAGGCCCATTGGGTCGAGCTATGTTCAAAAAGCTCAAGGTGTATGCGGGTGCAGAGCATCCTCATGCAGCACAACAACCCGAAATTTTAAACATTGATAGAGAGTAATCCATGGCAGCAAAAAAACAATCCAAAAAAGCCGTATACCATTACGGAACCGGTCGACGAAAAAGTTCTGTGGCAAGAGTATTTTTAAAGCGCGGGAAAGGTTTATTAACCGTTAACGCCCGTCCTCTTGAAGAATATTTCAAACGAGAAACAGCCCGTATGATCGTTATGCAGCCTTTGCAAACTGTCGACATGATGGATAAAGTTGATTTGAAAATCACTGTCGCAGGGGGTGGTTTGAGCGGACAAGCAGGCGCCATTCGGCTCGGTATTGCTCGCGCATTGGTTGCCTACGATGAAGAAGGCGCCACAACGGCTACAGCAGATGAAACAGAAACCTCATTTCGTAAAGAACTTCGAGCGAAAGGCCTCTTGACACGAGATGCCAGAGAAGTAGAACGTAAGAAAGTTGGTTTACATAAAGCGCGAAGAGCAACCCAGTTCTCTAAACGATAAGTTTGAGCGAGAAAGGGTATACCGCCTGTAAAAAGGCTGTTAAATAAGCGATTAGCGTGGGGAGCAAGCACGATGGCAGCACTCAATAATAAACGAGCGGCGATGATACTATATTCCAATTCTCAATTGGAAAGTCATCGAACACGAATCGTGTTAACAGAAAAGGACATCACAACGGGCATCATCGAAGTTGATCGCTACGAAGAAGAAATGAAGATGCTCACAAAAATCAATCCTTATCAAATGATTCCTACGTTATTAGACCGGGATTTGGTGCTGTACGACTCTAGAATCATTATGGAATATCTCGACGAACGATTTCCGCACCCTCCTTTGCTACCAGTTTATCCTGTCGCACGAGCGAAATGCAGACTCATGATGTATCGCATTGACCAAGATTGGTATCCACTGGTCAACACGATTTTAGAAGAAGATGCAAAAAAAGCAGATAAGGCCAGAAAAACTTTATTAGCCAGCTTAATCGACACCTTACCAGCCTTTGCAAAAACGCCTTATTTTTTGAGCGATGAATTTTCTTTAGTCGACTGCTATATTGCTCCTTTGTTATGGCGATTACCGATACTCAAAATCGAGTTGCCAAAAACAGCTAAAGCGATTGCGAATTATGCACAGCGTGTTTTCAGTCGTCCGGCTTTCCAGCAAAGCCTCACCGACACTGAACGCGAAATGAATAAGTAGAATACTGTATGACGCCCAATAAACCTTATCTTTTACGAGCTATTTATGAATGGCTCGTCGATAATGATTGTACGCCTTTCCTTTTAGTAAACGCCGAACGTCGTGGCATTCTTGTCCCACGTCAATTTGTTAACCCAGAGGGACAAGTCATTTTAAATCTCAAGCCAGAAGCTATTCGTCAGCTAAAAATAGAAAATCATGCCGTTTCTTTTTCGGCGAGTTTTTCAGGTAACATTGAAGCCATTCATGTTCCCCTCTCAGCCGTCTTGGCTTTATATGCCAAAGAAAATGGCGAGGGCATGTATTTTGAAGAAGATCCAGAGGATAGTGATGACGCAGATAATGACACAAAAACCGGCAGCCCATTCTTG
>MGXH01000007.1 GCA_001801305.1 Gammaproteobacteria bacterium GWE2_42_36 | reverse complement strand
TGCGTGATTGGTTGTTGACCGGCGCTGTGCTGGGGCTTGCGCTTATGTCTAAATATTCGGGCATTTTTTTGGTTTTTTCCTTGTTTATTTTTTTGCTCGTAAATAGTGAGGCAAGAAAATCATTTCAAAAAATGGGGCTCTATCTCGGTGTTATTGTCGGCAGCTTAATTTGCTTGCCGCATTTAATTTGGCTGTCTCATCACGACTGGGTTACGGTGCGCTATTTGATGAATCGAGAAGTTGTAACAGATCCAGGCATTTTCGGTCAGTATTTTTATTATCCATTGACGTTTTTGCGCGATACCTTTTACAACGTGTCGATTAGTTTTATGCTGTTTCTTTTTGTTTCTCCTTTTTCGCGGGCTAGTCATATCAAGACGCAAAGCGTACTCAATTCCGCGCAATTTTTATGGATTGTCGGATTAGGTCCGTTGTTGCTGGCGACGTTATTGGCTATTCCATTACGATGGAGTTTGCGATCGGAGTGGGGCGTGCCGATGTTAGGTTGCATCGGATTACTGCTTGTGTACTACGTACGACCGAGTGAATCTGTGCGCAGTATCAATCGATTTTTGATTGCTGTGGTCACGTTGATGGGGTTGACGGTTTTAGCGCATTATATTATTTCGGCGCATTTAACGGCGGGGAAAGGATCAGCGGATTATCCGGCTAAAACCATAGCGCTTTCAGTGACGCAATTATGGCATGACCGTTATCATCGGCCGCTAAAATATGTAGCGGGTAGCCGATATGTCGCTGGCTATATTGCCTTTTATTCGCCCGATCATCCGCGCGTTTTTTCAGAATGGAATGAGAATTATAGCAATGGGATTGATTTGGCAGACCTCAAAAAAGAAGGTGCCGTTTTTGTTGAAGATGGATTTTATGGTACGACGGTTGAAGGGTTGCCAGAAGGCTATGCCTGGCCCGGCCATTTCCCGACATCCGTTATTCACCGCTACCCCCATTTAAAAATTCTGCCGATGGCTACATTCCCTTATTGCCGTAATAAAAAAACACACGATGTTGAAACCTTGCTCGTGGGTATTCTGCCGCCTTTATCTTGAAGAAAACAGGCTGGAAAATAGGCGAAGCACAAGCGTGAAATGACGAGGGGTGGTCAAGCCGCGGGATGACGTTCGTAGTTTTGCTGAAATAAGAAACTAATGAACGGGAGAGATCACGCGTTGTAATCCCTCGCCTGGATGAATACAGGGTCCTTTTTCTCGTTTATGGAAGGTGATTGCGGTACTGATGCGAGCAAATATTAATTCGGGGGATCCGCCGACTGCTTCGTAAATTCGACTTATTACTTCTTTCGCTGCAAGTGCCATTTGTTCCTCCTGTTTTTCTAGGCGTTCTGTTTCTTTGGCAACATGTTTAGTTAAGCAATCCGCTTCTATTGCGCACGATTCAGGGGAGAGGGTGGAAGAATATACGGCGGCGGCTTCTAGCAAACGAATACATTTTTCTACAGGAGGAATCGTTTTTCTAGATAAAGGAAGAGTGGCGTAAAGTCGAGCCGCATCCAACAGGGGTGATTCGTACTGTTGTGTGCCGTCGAGTGTGTCGATATTTTCCTCTGCCAATTGTAATAGGGCGAGGGCGACGTTTTCGGCTCCTTGTCTATGAGTGGTATTTTTCAGGATATGGGTATAGAGATTAGCGGCATCATGGAGGAACGATGTTTTTCCCCTATTTTTATTAAAAAGGTCGAGCAGTGAGATAGCACAGCGCTCCGCTTCTTGTAATAGAATATCCGATGGAGGAATGCCGGATCTGCTAACCTTAGCGAAAAGATCAATGACTAATTCTAAGGATTTTGGATCTTTCCTTTCATTGAATAATTGTAGCAAGGATAATATGCAAGAGGCTGCTGGTGTCGGAAGCGCTATTGTCATCGGCATTTGAACATAAAGTTGAGCCGTTAAAATTAAAAGAGAAGGCTCTTTGTTTTGATCGAATAATTGCATCAAGGTGTTTGCGCACAATAACGCTTTTGGCGCGGACTCACTTGACAGATAAGAAAGGCTTAAATAAATCTTAGCAGCCCAAGTTGAAAGTTTTTGGTCTGGCGTGTTTTTGAAGAGTTCCATCAGGGAGTTGGCGCACATTTCTTTATAGATGAGTAGCTCTTGTGGTTGGGGAGGGGCGTTGTCAAAAACATCAACGGCTAATAGGATAACTCGAATAGCATCATCATATTGTGTTTTTTTACAATAGAGTTGAGCTGCGTGTGTCCAAAGCGCCGCCGCGACTAAAGGATTGCTGCCTTCCAACCTGGAACCAGCCTCGGCAAGAGATTTTTTTCGCTTATCCTTAAAAAGAACGTATATTTTATTTGCTGTAAGTTCGGCGGTTGATCGGAGGCTGTATAAGTGGCACTTGAGAATGTTGATAGGTTTGGATAATTGGGTGGTCAGTATTTCAAGAATGTGCTGAATATCCGGAGGCTGTTCGTCTTGAACGCCAAATACTTCATTAATCATCAGGTAGCGAGCGCACAGTCTTAACACGGTAGAAGCGGCTTTCCTATTATTTCCCCATTGAGTCATGAATTTCTTAAGATCTTCTGAGCATTGTTTAACTGTTGCTTTATCGGAAAGATGGCCAGTAGGAACTTTCAATTATGCTTGAGTCAGGTGGACGGCAAGACCCGCTTGCCAATAACTTATTAGCGCTATGGATCGCTTTTTCCGCATCTTTAATAAAAGTTTGCATGATGTTTCTCTTGTTTTTATTATTAATTGATTGGGGATCAATTTTTATGGAAAGCAATTATAGGCTATGAATAGACGCTTCGCCTAAAAAATTATTTTTTGTCGTGTGCACAGGTAATTAATGTTCCAGCACAATTTCTAAATCATTTGACGAGTGGTGAGATTTTTTGCAAATAGCAATCTCACCTTGTTTTTGCCAGGCACCTAATACAACACGCACACCGGATTCCCCATTGCTGAGCGCGACAGGATGTATGCCCGCTACATGGGTGTGTGCATGAATTAGATAACGGGTATGATCTTTTTCCATGAGCGCTCGAATGGCTTCGGGTGTTGCATCAATCGTTTTTTCTGATTGTCGCTTATTATATTTTTTACTCAAAGCGCGCATGAGCGCCGCCAATTTTCGACGGATAAACAAGGGGATGAGGGTAATCAGTAATTTTTGTCGGCATTTGTTGTTGGAAATCGCGCGGAAAAATTGCTGTAGTCGATCTTGCGTGCATAACACATTGCCATGCGTCAGTGAAACGCGTACGCCTTCGATTTCAACAACGGCTGGATCGGCTAAGATGGTCACACCGCTCGCTTTAGCAAAACGTTCACCTAACAAGAAATCACGATTGCCAGGCAACAAATAAATCGAAACGCCTTTAGCGACGGTGTTTTTCAATGCTTCAATGATTGAACGATTAAACGTAGAATCATCATCATCGCCAATCCAGGCCTCAAATAAATCACCGAGAATATAAAGTATGCCGCTGCAGGCAACTCTTTCATTCAAAAAGTGAAAAAACTTTTCTGTGGTTTGTGTGTCACTTTCTTGTAAATGTAAATCGGCGATGAGTAGTGTTGACATGATCGATATCCCTGCCCAGTTGTTTCATATTTTCGATGCGTGTTTTGCCATCATATGTCGAGTGGCACATAGTCTGATAGACGAGTTTACCGTGTAGCGACTTTTTCCTCTTAATTGTATTCTAACTTATCATGGATCGGTTACATTTTTTTTAACGCTCAGGTATGATTCATCCTCTATGGAATAACAAACTAACGAGTAAATAGTTATGCGAATTAAAACACGATTTGCGCCGAGTCCCACCGGTAAAATGCATTTGGGGAATGCGCGCACGGCATTGTTTAGTGCCTTGTATGCCGCCTCTCAGAATGGTATTTTTTTGTTGCGCATTGAAGACACGGATATCGCGCGTTCGGAGGAACGTTTTACGCAGGTGATTTATCAGGATTTAACCTGGTTAGGATTACATTGGCAAGAAGGGTCTGATCATGATCTGGGTAATGGTCCTTATTTTCAGTCACAGCGCTCGGCGATTTATGAAAAGTATTATCAACTATTGCTCGAGAAAAATTTAGCCTACCCCTGTTTTTGCTCGGATGATGAACTTGCTATTTCACGCAAAGTGCAATTATCGTCAGGTAAAGCCCCGCGTTATTCGGGCCCCTGTGCTGAACTCACGTCGGAAGCTTATCGGGCTAAATTGGCACAAGGTCTAAAGCCTACATTACGCTTTCGTGTACCAAAAGGTATATCCATTAAGTTTTTAGACTTTGTCAAAGGCGAGATGGATTTTAATACTGATGATTTCGGTGATTTTATTATTCGACGCGCGGATGGCACGCCATCGTTTATGTTTTGTAATGCGATTGATGATGCGTTGATGGGCGTGACCCATGTAATTCGTGGGGATGACCATCTCACCAACACGCCGCGTCAATTATTGATTTTGCAAATGCTGGGATTGCCCGTGCCTGAATATGGGCATGTATCCATGATTTTTGGTTATGACGGATTACCCTTGTCGAAACGACATGGCAGCAGTAGTTTGGAAGATTTAAAAGAAGCGGGTTATTTATCGCAAGCGGTCATGAATTACCTCGCGCGATCAGGGCATCATTATGCCGATAATCATTTAATGTCGTTTGATGAGCTCGCGAAAAATTTTAAATTAGAATCACTCAG
The DNA here is from genome assembly GCA_001801305.1 of Gammaproteobacteria bacterium GWE2_42_36. Lineage (GTDB taxonomy): Bacteria > Pseudomonadota > Gammaproteobacteria > UBA12402 > UBA12402 > UBA12402. The sequence goes on along the minus strand of MGXH01000007.1, from coordinate 17,252 downwards.
TGCGTCGCCTGCAAAATTTGATTCTGTTCAGCTGGATTTTTGGCAGAAATTAGCGATTCATTCGTTATCAGTGGAAGCGCTTTGGGCATGGATGGGCGATGTTGTGCATCAGAATATACCGGATGATCGACGCGATATTTTCATCGAAACGGTTCGCTCGAATATTGTCTCGCCAGATCAAGCGTTATCGTGGGCGGCGATTTTTTTTAAAGATGGACTTGTCTTCGATGAAGAAAAAACAGCTATTTTAAAAAAAGCAGGCCACGTATTTTTTGACTGTGCCGTAAAAGCGTTGCACGCGCATGGTAATCAGGCCACGTTGATTATGGACGCTTTAAAAAAAGAGTTGAATGTCAAAGGTAAAGATTTATTTATGCCATTGCGGATTGCATTAACGGGTGAAATGCATGGGCCTGAATTGGCTAAAATATTTGAAATCTTAGGGGCGGAAAAAGTTGAAGCGCGGTTGGAAAAAGGATTGAGGATTGAGGATTAAGGGAAGGAGTCGCTACGCGACTGATTTTTTTGATCGGGCGACCACAAGGATTGCCCCTACGGTAAATATCGAAGAGATTGTTCGGGGAAATAATACATGCTAAAAATTTATAATAGTTTCACGAAAATGAAAGAAGCATTTAAGCCGATCATACCGCATCAGGTGTCGATGTACGTATGTGGATTGACGGTTTACGATCATGCGCATATCGGTCATGCGCGATCTTTTGTTGCCTTTGATACAATCGTGCGGTATTTGCGCTATCGCGGTTATCGAGTGAAATATGTGCGCAATATTACCGATATCGACGATAAAATCATCAAGCGAGCGAACGAAAATCATGAAGACTTTCATGCGCTCACCGAACGGTTTATTCAATCGTTTCATGAGGATTTCGAAAAACTCCATTTGCTCGTGCCCGATGTTGAACCTCGCGCGACGCAGTACATGCCGCAAATTATCGAGATGATCGAGCAGTTGGTGAAAAAAGGCTATGCGTACCAGGCTAGTAATGGCGACGTGTATTTCGATGTGATGAAATTTAAATCGTATGGGCAATTAGCGAATCGGAAATTAGATGAATTAGAATCGGGCGCTCGGATTGAAATTACCGAAGCGAAAAAAAACCCCCTTGATTTTACCTTGTGGAAATTAGCGAAACCCAATGAGCCGAGCTGGGAATCTTCGTGGGGACCAGGTCGTCCGGGTTGGCATATTGAATGTTCGGCGATGTCACTGCATACACTCGGTTATCCGATTGATATCCATGGTGGCGGGCATGATTTAATTTTCCCGCATCACGAAAACGAAATTGCACAGAGTGAAGCGGCAGTAGGAAAACGGTTTGTGAATTATTGGATGCATGCCGGGCATTTGCAAATTAATAAAGAAAAAATGTCGAAGTCACTCGGTAATTTTTTAACGTTAAAAGACATGCTGAAAGAGCATCACCCCGATGCGGTTCGTTATTTTTTGATTTCCAGTTATTATCGTAGCCCTTTAAATTACGATGCGAAAACGCTGCACGCGGCACGTCAATCCGTCGAGCGATTATATATTGCCTTGCGCGATGTGACGCCAGCGGAAGTGATAGAGGCAGAAATGTCGACGTATGAAAAACGTTTCATTGAAGCGATGAACGATGATTTTAATACGCCCGAGGCGCTTGCCGTATTATTCGATATTGCGAAAGCGATCAATAAATCTAAAATAGGAAATACCGCTGAAGCTCAATCGTTAGCCGGACTGTTAAAACGATTAGGCGGCGTGCTCGGTATTTTACAAGATAATCCCGAAGTGTTTTTAAAAGGAAATTCGGCGACGGTAGCAATCGCTGTTGAAGAAATTGAGCGATTGATTGCCGCGCGTACGGATGCGAAGAAAAATAAAAATTGGATCGAGGCGGATCGGATAAGAAAAATTTTGGCGTGTCAGTTAATTGAGTTAAATGATACACCGACTGATACGACATGGAGTATGGGAATTTCAAATCCTATTTTGATCGCAGAAACGATATTTGCACATTTAAAGGGAAGGAGATTTATTGCCGATTATTCGACATCTGCTTTACATAAAGATGCGGATTGGAATTATAGATATGTGGATGTTGAAGGACATTCTAAAATTAAGCAATTCAGCTTTTCTGGGGAATTTATGGCGGATTTCCCGGGCCATGTTTATAGCCTACCAAAGCTTGAGCGATTATTAGATAAAATTCAGGATGCAAGTTCAAAGTTAGAAAATATAGAAAACGGTGAAATGTTTATAAGGGTAGAGTGCTTCCCATGATTAGTAAATTTCATCATACTGCGAAGATGGTGCCCCGCGCCTTTGGATCCCGCGGTCAAGCCGCGGGATGACGAAGCCAGGCTCATGAGCGAAAACAATAACGCCAATCCAGCAGCTCTCCAAACTTATCCCGAACTCAGGTTAATTTAAACCTCGTCCCATGGGTTTAGCGTTTTAACTCCTGTTTTGTCAAAATCACTGATATTTCTTGTGACCACCGTCATGTCGTGGACTAATCCCGTTGCAGCGATGATGGCATCCCTATCAGAGCGTGGGTCAGGAACATGGAGTTTGGCGCAACACTGTGCAATAGTAACATCTAAGGGCAAAATACGTTCTGAAAAAGCGGGAAGTAGGTGAGTGTTAAGCCAGGAGCGAAGAATAGATCCTTGGAGTTTGTCTCGTCGTTCAAGTAACAATATGCCTGTTTCAAGCTCTAAAATAGTAATTACCGATAAAAAAAGAGCTGAAATAGGAATGTTTTTGGCCCACTGAATAACATTTTTATTTGATTTACTGGATTTTGCCTTTCTTAATTCAGAGACAACATTAGTATCCAGTATATACATTAGTCAAAATCCTCTGGACGATAAATATTTTTTAATTTAGGGGTTTTGAAATCAATGGTGGCAGCCTCTGGCATCGCAAGTAAATCAACGATGTTCGTTTTTGTTTTTGTCAGTTTTTGATAGTCCTTCACGGTTAATAAAACATGTGCCAAATGACCTCTGTCGGTAATAAATACAGGGCCGCTTGCTGCGGCACGTTTTACTTTACTAACGTCTTGGTTAAACTTTCTGCTCGTAATGGTTGTGATCGTCATATTAATCTCCGAAAGAATGCATTTGCTGACGCTACAGTATAACGCTAATGTAGTTACATGCCTACATTTAATTTCTCGACCCTGACTCAATACGCATTTTGATTGACGAAACCTGTCCAGACCGTCATGAAAATAATTTTAACATCGAGCCAGAGCGACCAATTTTCGATGTAGTACAGATCGTATTCGATGCGTTTTTCCATTTTATCGAGCGTATCTGTTTCACCGCGATAGCCATTGACTTGCGCCCAGCCGGTGAGGCCTGGTTTCACGCGATGACGCTGCATGTAACACAAGATGAGCTCTTTATATTGCTCGTTATGTACAACGGCATGTGGACGCGGGCCGACAACCGACATGTCACCTTTGAGCACATTTAAAAATTGTGGCAACTCATCTAAACTTGTTCGACGTAAAAAAGCGCCGATCGGCGTTAAACGCGGATCATGTTTAGTGGCTTGAGTTACTTGTCCCGTTTTTTCTTGATGCAATTTCATCGTGCGAAATTTATACATCGTGAAAATGCGCCCATCCCAGCCGTGTCGTTTTTGTTTAAATAAAACGGGGCCTTTGCTGGTGAATTTGATCGCTAATGCAATGGTCAATAACAGTGGAGAAATTAAAATAAAAATACAGCTTGCGAAGATTTTATCTTCGATCCATTTCAGTAAATAATCCGTGCCAGTCATGATGGATGTTCGGAGATTGATAATAGAAAGGCCGCGAATATTAATAATGGAATGATTGAGTAATTTGGCGTAATTCAATTCGGGAATGAGTCGGATATTAACGGTGTTATGGCGAAGCGAATAAAGAATAGCCTGAATTTTATCTTCGTCTTTGAGCGGTAAGGCAATCCAAATCTCGTCAATTCTTTGTTCTTGAATAAAAGTATCTAATTCCGTTGGCATGGTTTTGATGGGAATATTTTGAATAGCCAGTCGCGATTCGACAGACGTTTCGTCGACCAAACAACAGCTGATATTAAACCCGGCCCAAGCGTCTTGCTGCAATCGTGTGATTACATTGTCGGCCATTTGACCTGTGCCGATGATCACAATGTTTTTTTGATTGAGCCCATATCGGCGTAACCAACGCAAAAGGAGATAAGTCGCCAGTCGTAATGCACATAAGCTAATAATGGCGACTAGCGTCCAGGTAAACATCCATGCGCGTGAAAAAATGATGGTTGTTTTAACGATAACGCTTAATAACAGGAGCGATAGCATGACGGCAATCACTGCTAAAATCACCCGGCGCAAAATGGATAATAAGTGTTCCAAACGATGTGATGCGTAAATATCAAAACGGGGAAAAATAAGCGCGGTTAATAAGGCCGCGATTAAGAACGCATTGAGATAATACGAGGAAACAGCGACATGTCCAAATCGAATCCAGAAAGCGATGAGTCCAGAAAATGCCATCAGGACCATATCGATGAGACGCATGAAAAATGAGAAAGAGCCGGCGTATTTTTTAAGGATTGAGGATTGAGGATATCGGGGATGTGTATTGCTTGCGCGATGAGTTATTTTATTCGTAATGATTTTTTTTTTCATATTTATATTTATCATGCTCATCTGTTAGTAGCCGTCATTGCTTCGGCTCTGCGCCTCGCAATGACAAAAGCTCCTGGCGTTCGCCATATAATAAAATAAGCCCGAAAGCTTTGTGCTTATGCAAACTGTCTTTTCTCGCCTACAGCATCCGGCAAATTATTCACGCAGCGTTCACACAATTCCGGATGTTCGGATTGTATGCCGATATCAGCTCTACGATGCCAACAGCGCACGCATTTTTTATGTGTCGAGGCCACGATATGTATTTTTACATCGCCCGAATCAAGCGCCGCTACTACGGCATCATCAGGTGCTTTTGATCGTTCATCAACGCGCGCGGTCGACGTGATCAACACAAAGCGTAATTCATTCTGGAGTAGCGCTAAGTCGTGCTTTAATTTGCCTTCAGCATATAAAACTACTTCCGCTTCTAACGAAGAGCCGAGCACAGCATGGCTACGTAATCGTTCGATTTCTTTATTGACGGCGTCACGTACTTGCATCATCGTTTGCCAGTAGGTGGCGGTCATCGGCATGTCTGATGGCAATGCCGACAATTGATCATACCAGGAGGCATAAAACACAGACGCTTCGGATCGTGTCGGTAAATGTTGCCAGATTTCATCGGCTGTAAAACTTAAAATGGGGGCAATCCAACGAACCAGCGCTTCGGCAATATGCGCCATCGCCGTTTGGCACGAACGTCGCCCGAGGCTATTTTCCTGCATCGTGTATTGTCGATCTTTAATAATATCTAAATAAAAGCTACCCATATCGATCGAACAGAAATGATGGATTTTTTGATAGACGAGATGAAACTGGTAATGATCAAATGCTTCACGAATTTCAGCTTGAACGACTCGCGCTCGATCAACAGCCCATCGATCTAATGCAAGCATCGCTTCTGGTGCAAGCTGATCTTTTGCCGGATCAAAACCATTCAAATTTGATAACAAGAAACGCATTGTGTTGCGAATGCGTCGATATACATCGGCAATGCGATTCAGCGATTCGTCCGATAAAATAATTTCTTTCGTGTAGTCGGTTGAGGCAATCCATAACTTTAAAATATCCGCGCCCCATTTCTTCATAATCATTTCAGGCGTGATGACATTGCCGAGCGATTTCGACATTTTAGCGCCTTCGGCATCGACAATAAATCCATGCGTAATGACGGTTTTAAAGGGTATCTCACGATTCATCGCGCACGCTGTTACGAGAGAGGATTGGAACCAACCGCGATATTGATCGTTGCCTTCGAGATAAAGATCCGCTGGTGACGTTAACCCATAATGCGCATTCAATACACAATAATGGCTGACACCGGATTCAAACCAAACATCTAAAATATCCTGTGATTTCGTATAATGTTTCGCATCGTCTTCGCCAATCAAGGTGACCGGATCGACTTCGTACCACCAATCGGCGCTGTGTTGCTCCACTTGTTTAGCAATCGTTTCCATCAGGGTCAGCGTGTTCGGATGCAATTCGCCCGTTTCTCGATGAATGAATAAAGCGAGCGGAACGCCCCACGTGCGTTGGCGAGAAATACACCAATCCGGTCGCTGTGAGACCATATCCGTGATACGTTGCTCACCCCAGGCGGGCATCCAAGTCGCTTTTGTAATGCCTGCTAATGCTTTTTCACGCAGACTGAGCTTGTTCGAAAATCGATCTGTTTTGTTTTCGCCTTGCCTCTCCTCTTTTCGCGCAAGACCAGGCAGATAGCTATCATCCATACTAATGAACCATTGCGGTGTTGTGCGAAAAATCAGCGGGGTTTTATGGCGCCAACAATGCGGATAACTATGTTCAATCGCCGTTTCTCGTAGTAAAGCACCGTTTAATTTCAATAACTCAATGATTTTATCATTGGCTTCGTAAATGGTTTGTCCGGCGAAAAATGGGGTGCTTTCGATAAATCGCCCTGATTCATTGACGGGGCAGTGCACAGGTAAATTATATTTTTTTCCGACGATGTAATCGTCTTGCCCATGTGCTGGTGCCGTATGAACAGCGCCAGTACCCGTGTCTAATGTCACGTGATCGCCCAGAATCACGGGCACTTGGCGATCTTCAAAGGGGTGTTGCAATAACAGCCCTTCGAGTGCTTCGCCCAGGCAATAGGCAATAATACGATAATTACCGGAGAACCCATAGCGTAGCAGGGCTTCGGATAATAAAGCTTCCGCGATGAGCAGGCGTTCTTCTCCGTGGTCGGTTTGACATTGCACGACGACATATTCGGCCTTTGGGTTGATGGCTACTGCCTGATTCGCCGGCAAGGTCCAAGGCGTGGTTGTCCAAATAGGGATGGTAATCGGTGCGCCATGATCTTCTGCCTGTGAACGATGACAACGTTCGAGTAACGATTGCGGGACCACAACCTGAAAACGCACATCAATGGCTGGGGAATGTTTGTTGATATACTCCACTTCCGCTTCGGCGAGTGCAGATTGACAATCGATGCACCAATACACGGGTTTATAACCGCGCTGTAAATGCCCTGCTTGAATGACTTGGGCGAGGGAACGAATAATATCGGCCTCATAATGAAAATCCATCGTTAGATACGGATGATCCCATTCGCCAAAAATACCCAACCGCTTAAACGATTCTCGTTGTTTGTTGACCTGATCGGCTGCATATTTTCGACAGGCTTGACGAAAATCTTGATGCGATAATTTTCTCCCCGGCTTTCCCCATTTTTTTTCGACATTAATTTCGATCGGCAATCCATGACAATCCCAACCCGGGACATACGGCGCAGAAAATCCGGACAGCCATTTTGATTTGATCACAAAATCTTTCAGTGTTTTGTTAATCGCATGGCCCATATGAATATCGCCATTCGCGTAAGGCGGACCATCATGTAGCGTAAAGGTTTTTTGTCCTGCACGTTTTTGTTGCGCTTGATGATAGAGGTCTTGTTCCATCCATCGCTTTAATAAAAGCGGTTCCCGTTGGGTTAAATTAGCCTGCATTGGGAAGCTGGTTTTAGGCAGATTGAGTGTCGATTTATAGTCTAGGGTCATACAGGAGTCTCATTTTTTACAGGCTCGACAGGTGGTTCGGTTTGAGGCGCTGGATATCGAGCATCAATTTCTTTTTGTAACGCTTTTCGAAAAGCGAAGGGATTATCAATGTAGCGAAACAGGGAACAGACTTGGCCATTATCGCAAATTTTTACATGACCATAATTGCACAGTTGGCCCAATAAACTTTGATCGACTTCAACGGCCGCGACATTGCGTAACATCATTTCAAAATAGCGTACGTTCAGTAACCCGGTTTTAATTAAGACGCGCATGTTAGTGACAGCAAATTCTGATTGTAAATAGGAAATCACGGCACGCGCACCGGAGACTAACGCTAAAATAAAAAATAAGATAACCGCCGCGTGAAAGGATCGAATGAATAAAAAAACGAGTGTTAATAACAGCCAAAAAATTGTTTGTGCGAATATGATGTAATTTAGTTCTGTTTCTAAGATGATTTTTTCATCATTTAATAAATTATTACGAATATAACTCATCGCTTCGCCCTCCTATTGATCATTGATCAGCTCGATGGCATCGATCTGCTGATAGCCCCGCGGTAATTTACTGCCTCGATGGCCCCGCTCACCTCGATAGTATTCTATATCTTTCGGCTTTAAGGTCAAATGATGCTTGCCTGAAACGAGGCGCAGGGATTGCGTTTTGCCCGCAACACAAAGGGCAGTCATCCATTCTTCTCTCGCCGCTGCACGAGAAGAGGGGATATGGATGATTTTATTGCCTTTCCCTTTCGGCAAAATAGGCAACTCTTTAACGGGGAATACCAATAAACGACCTTCCTTTGTGGCAGCGATAATCACATCTTCCTCTAAGGATTGAATCCATTGCGGCGACAAGGCTTTGGCTTCGTGCGGCAATCGCAAGATGGCTTTACCCGCTCGATTTTTGACGAGTAATTCAGAGAGTTGAGTGACGAATCCATAACCCGCATCCGAGGCCAATAAAACAAACTGATCCGGCGCGTCCATTAAAAGCCCTTGAAATAGAGCCCCTGGCGGCGGCGTTAATCGGCCTGTGAGCGGTTCGCCTTGCCCTTTAGCTGAGGGTAACGTGTGCGCTGGCAAGGTATAACTGCGTCCCGTTGAATCCCATAAAATCACCAATTGATTACTTCGCCCTTTGACAGAGGTCTGATACGCATCGCCTGCTTTGTAACTGAGTGTTTTCGGATCGATCTCATGACCTTTGGCCGCGCGAATCCAACCTTTGGCCGAAAGCACAACAGTCACCGGTTCAGCCGGTAACATTTCTTCTTCTTTAATCGCTTGTGCTGCTTCACGTTTGACTAATAAAGAACGGCGAGCATCTCCAAAGGTTTTTGCATCTTGTTCGATTTCTGTTTTAACCAGTGTTTTTAGACGTTTAGGCGAGCCGAGAATTGTGTCGAGTTCTTTTTTCTCTTCAGCGAGCGTCTGCTGTTCTTCTTTGATTTTCATTTCTTCGAGTTTGGCTAAATGTCGTAATTTAAGCTCTAAAATTGCTTCGGCTTGACGATCAGTCAGTTTGAATCTTTTTATCAAGGCGGGTTTGGGCTCGTCTTCTTTGCGAATGATCCGGATGACTTCATCGAGATTTAAATAGATGATGAGAAACCCTTCTAAAAGGTGTAGTCGATCGAGCACTTGATCCAGCCGGTATTGCAAACGTTGACGGACTGTATCTGTACGAAACAGCAACCATTCTTTGAGTAAAACATCGAGCGGTTTGACTTTGGGTTTGCCATCTAACCCGATCACATTGATGTTGACACGATGTGTTTTTTCCAAATCGGTTGTGGCGAAAAGATGTGTCATGAGCGTGTCGACATCGACGCGATTAGAGCGCGGCATAATAACCAACCGTGTCGGATTTTCATGATCGGATTCATCACGCAAATCTTCGACCATCGGTAATTTTTTAGCGCGCATTTGGCTGGCAATTTGTTCTAATACTTTCGCGCCGGAAACTTGATAGGGGAGCGCGGTAATAATAATACTGTCTTTTTCTTTGCGATACACAGCGCGTTGTCGAATCGTGCCATTGCCTTGTTTGTAGATCTCGAGAATTTCCGCTTTGGGTGTGATGATTTCCGCTTCAGTTGGGAAGTCAGGCCCTTGAATCAGTTGGCATAATTCTTCGATCGAGGCTTGCGGATTATCCAACAAGTGAACACAAGCTGTCGCGACTTCGCGTAAATTATGCGGCGGAATATCGGTCGCCATGCCGACGGCAATACCAGATGTTCCGTTTAATAGTAAATTCGGTAATCGTGCGGGCAATAATCGAGGCTCTCGAAGTGTGCCATCGAAATTTGGTTGCCAATCAACTGTTCCTTGACCGAGTTCGGACAATAACAGTTGCGCGTAAGGCGATAATTTTGCTTCAGTGTAACGCATCGCGGCAAACGATTTTGGATCGTCGGGTGAACCCCAGTTTCCTTGTCCTTCGATTAACGGATAACGATACGAAAACGATTGCGCCATTAACACCATGGCCTCGTAGCAAGCCGAATCGCCATGCGGATGATATTTGCCTAATACGTCGCCGACCGTGCGAGCGGATTTTTTAAATTTGGCGGTATCACGCAAGCCCAATTCCGACATCGCGTACACAATGCGTCGTTGTACTGGTTTTAATCCGTCGCCGATATGCGGTAGTGCGCGATCGAGGATGACGTACATCGAATAATTGAGATAAGCGTTTTCAGTAAATTGTCGAATGGGTTGGCGCTCGATCAGCGTCGTTTCTTCGGATATTATTTTTTCTGTCATGGTAGTGCCTTTGCAAGAATTGAAAGATGTAGTACTGCTTCGCGACCGTCATTGCGAGAAGCGCAAGCGCCTAATCTTGAGAATTGAGAAAGTGTGTATCGTTTCGCGATGGCGTTAATCATAGTATTTTGGCGATCCATCATTTGATAAGAGACCTCTCATTTAATTCGCGCTATTGTAGGGATTTTCTTGGCGGAGGCAAATCAAATTTGGTCTGGGCTTACGTGAAAAACATGAAAAACTCGCTTATTTTCCACCTTTTTTCAAAAATTCAAGAGGAGATCAATTTGCATGAACAATGGTCACAGAGGTAAATCTGAGGGTGATAAATTTTGTTCACGTAAAAACTTTCATCATATATTCTTTTTATGACATTTTTCAATCAAATTTTCGCCAAAAACCGCCAAAAATCATATCGTTATTGTGTTGTTATCAGCATAACAGCTAGATACAATGAAAACCGAATCGTAATATCTTGATTTGATTAATCACACTTCAGGAAGGGGGTGGATATGGAAGATTGGCTCGGATCATTACTTGAAGACGCACAACTAGCGTCAAAATCAGCTCCTTCGCCTCAATCATCAGAAAGACAAAAAACAACAACACTTCGTGTGCGAGAGGCGGCCAGTGCTCCTTTGAATCTCCGTCAAGATGAAGGAGTCGCCGTGGGTCGCCCGCCAGGGAATGACGTTCCTGGGTTGACAAAAATGTTAGCTCATCCTCGTCATTATAGTAACTTTGCTTTGAGTTGTTTGTTTTTTCCGAAAAATCCCCCGAAAGGATCTCCGAAGCAAATAGAAAAAGGTAAAAAACCAGGTCAAAGACGGAAATAACGATTATGTTTAATCCGGATAAATATAGAACATGGAAATCTGAGACGGCGCAGAAATGGCTGGAACAGCTTGAGAAATTGCGCACTATGTTGCTTCAGCAGCGCCGCATTATTAATGATGGTGAAAGTAGCGAAGCCAGCAGTCAGCGTCAGCGAACAAGACAATCGCCCCAAGGCTATCGAACTTTAGAGGCGTCATCGCCAAAATCGGAAGGTTGTCTTCCAGATGATGGTTGTGATGATGGGTTGTCTTCCAGCAGCGACACAGAGAGCAGGCTGAGCTGCGATTTTTAATGGTACCGAAGGTCGGACTCGAACCGACACGGCTTGCGCCACTACCACCTCAAGGTAGCGTGTCTACCAAATTCCACCACTCCGGCATTGTTTTTTATCGAGCGATTACCTGTTACCTGTCATCCCGAGGGATCCAGAAGGACGAGACGTCGTTATACAACAGTCTTACCCTTGTGTAAATCTGCGGCTGTTTTCGTATCAATTTTTACTGGCTGACTGGCAGGCGCTGCAGCAGTCGTTGCATTCGTTGTCGTTTTTTGATTCGCCTGAATCATTTGGGATAATTGTTCAACGTTCGTTAAAATTGTTTGTGACGAAGAAACTTTCGATTCTTTTGCGGCGAGGTACGTCAGCGTAATGCTCGTCATAAAAAAAATTGCGCCTAACCCAATAGTCAATTTCATTAAAAACCCGCCGGCGCCTTTGCTGCCGAACACGGTGGTTGATGCGCCACTCCCAAACGCAGAACCCATCGTTGCACCTTTGCCGCGTTGCACTAAAACAACCACGATCAAAAATACTGCGACGATGAAATGAATAATTAAAACGAATTGTTGCATAAAAACATAAACCTCTTATGAGCGACAGATGGTAACAAATTCAGTAGGCGTTAGAGAAGCGCCGCCGACCAAACCACCATCCACATCCGGTTGACTGAAAATTTCAGCCGCATTGCTGCCTTTTACGCTGCCACCATAGACAATGCGTAGTGCCTCGGCGAGCGGGGCATTATGTTCCGCAAGGCGAGCTCGGATAAACGCATGAACCGCTTGTGCTTGAGCGGGTGTTGCCGTCAATCCTGTACCAATTGCCCAGACGGGTTCATAAGCGATGATCGCTTTTGAAAACGCATCGATGCCGACTTTGTCTAATACTGCTTGGAGTTGTGCGAGAACGACGGGTTCTGTTTGATTACTTTCGCGTTCAGCTTGTGTTTCGCCTACACATAAAACAGGCGTTAACTGATGCTTTAAGGCGGCGGCAAATTTTTCCGCGACGATAGCATTCGTTTCGCCGAATAATTGTCGACGTTCAGAATGGCCGACCAACACGTAATCACAACCTAAATCTTTCAACATCAGGCCGGACACTTCGCCTGTGTAAGCACCTGAATCCTGTGCGTGTAAATTTTGTGCGCCGAAACCGATTTGACTATCTTGTAATAAATCGCGCGCTTGTTGTAAATGAATAAAGCTCGGAAATACGGCGATATCGGCATCTAAAAACTGGGCTAAGCCGACTTTAAGCGCTTTTAATAGGGATTCCACGCTGTTTTGCGTGCCGTGCATTTTCCAATTGCCTGCAATGAATTTTCTTCGCATAGGATTTTTTCTTGTTACTCAATTAAAAAGGAGCGCATTGTATAATCTGCACGCAGGAACGACAAGTAAAATTTTAAGCCCTGATTACCATAATTTTTTCAGAAAGAGCATAAGAGATTTTACGATTTTATACTATTCAAGGCTGCGAAACGCTGATGGTATGGGTTTTAGCGCCTTGATTGTTAAATGCGCGCACTTGGTCTCTTATTTTTGGGAATGTTGCTTCTATGCTTGGCGCATTAATTTTAGAAACTCCATGATCGCGTAAGAATTTTTCGTTATCTTTTGTGAGTAATTCAATGACTTTTTTAGCGAGAGCTTTTCCGCCGTCACCATCAGCGGCGAAGGTGATTTCTGAAGGCGATTTTCCATTTCTGACTTGCTCTTTTATTTCCGTCATTAATTTTTCGACCATCGCGCGTGCGATACGGTCTGTATCTCCTTGGATATCCTTAATGGTGAGGGTTGAATTTTCCCATGAGTAAGAGGCTAGCGTATCCTGTTTCCAGCTAAAAAAGCTTTTGATTGGATTCTTATCTTTATCATACCCACGTTTTGTTGTAATAACTCCCTTTGATGGATCGTCTGGATGGGAAGGGCGTATTTGAGTATCAAATCGTACCCTTGATCGTTGTGCTTTGCACCTTTCTGCACTTTCTACTTCTACGTGTTCACGAATTTTTCGGTCAAGCTCTTTACAGGCTTCATCGACGAGCGTTTTTTTGAGTGTTTCTATTTCTTGATCAACTGCTTGTTTACTCTTTTTCTTTAGCTCTTTCTCGGGACCTTCCGGAAGGGGTGTTATTTCAGTCTCTAAATGTGTGCTTTCTTCGAATTTCTTTTTTAATTTGTCCCAAGTTTCATTGTTTGAGAGAGGTTGAGCCGCTCGCGCTGTTGCTATGGTTGGGGTGATGAGATCAGATAATGCTTTTTTAAACGTATTAAAATAACCCGCCTGAGATACGTCGCTATTAATTTGTTTTCTAAGAGCGGTGTGCGCTGGCTCAATGGTTGCGGCTGGAAGGCCTAAATCACTGGATAATGTTGCAAAATCATACTGAAAATCAGGCATATTCCCCTCCTTTTATCATTTACTTTTTAAAGTATAGTTCAAAATCTCGAAATCGGCATCCGTTAATTCATAATTTTCGATTTCCATCGTGTAATCCGCCATGATTTTATTCAATCGCGCCGCTTCAATTCCTGCGGCACGAATCATTTTATCATAACCCGTTAACTCGACATTCCACTTGCGATGGTGGGCTTCTTGAATCATCGCGCGCGCTGTTTGAACGCAATCGGCCAGCGTGCGATTGGTGGCATATAAATCTTTGGGTGAGGCGACTAACGCCACTTCAAAATCATACACTTGAAATAAAGAACTCGCGCCATTGATCTCAATGGCTTTTCCATCAACAGCGAGTCGTAAATCATCCGCATTCCACACGGTAAATGTCGCAAAACGTTCGAGCAAGTAATAGAGTTCGCTTTTGGTGATTTTGCGGGTGAGTAAGGTTTCTAAATCTGGCAAATCCAGATTTTCCATCACAGACTGCCAATAATTTTTGAAGGCTAATTCGTCAACAATATCAACGGCTTCTGTGATTGTATACTCAGCGTTATTTTGGTTAGATTCTGATGCGAGAATCAATAGTTGAATTGCAAAAACAAGCGGTTCGGTCGTGGCTGCCTGAGCGACGACAACGATATCGTAAGGAACATCTTGATGAGTGCCTATTGCTGGCGTACCCTGAATAATTCCCTCCGCCGTGCAAGTCAAACCGGCCGGCAATTCTCCACCCGTTGATAACTCGAGTGCGAAAGTGAGTGGCTCGTTCGAGGGATTGTTGATCAGTGTTTTTAAATCGATCGGTGTGAGTTCGGAACCTTCGTTGGCTTTAAATGATAGCTGATCGATTGTTCGAGCTAAAGAAAGTGAAGGGGCCATAGCATTGATATCCTTTGCGCATAATGTATTGCCATTATAAACGAATGAATGGGCTGCGCAAAGAAGTTATGGGATTGAGACTTGAGAAAGAGTTATATTACCTCGCAATGACGAGAAACTGCTTCGTTGCTCACGCTCTTCGCAGTTCTTGTAATGGCGGTTTATCTTGCTAGCACGTCTGCCAAAAACTGTCCCGTGTACGAGGTTTTACATTGCGCGATTTTTTCTGGCGTGCCCGTGGCTAAAACAGTGCCACCTTTGGCGCCACCTTCCGGGCCTAAATCAATGACCCAATCAGCCGTTTTGATCACATCTAAATTATGTTCGATGACAATCACCGTATTGCCGCGATCGCGTAATCGATGCAGTACGGTGAGCAGTTGTTCAATGTCATAAAAATGAAGTCCCGTCGTGGGCTCATCTAAAATATACAATGTATTACCCGTATCGCGTCGCGATAATTCTTTCGCTAATTTCACGCGTTGTGCTTCACCGCCCGAAAGCGTTGTCGCGTTTTGCCCTAATTTGATATAAGACAATCCTACATCGAGCAGCATTTGTAATTTATGCGCGATCATCGGAATTGCATCGAAAAATTCCCGCGCTTCTTCGACGGTCATGTCGAGCACTTCGTAAATGTTTTTGCCTTTGTATTTGATATCGAGCGTTTCGCGATTGTAACGTTTACTCTGACAGGTATCACACGCCACATACACATCCGCTAAAAAATGCATTTCGACCTTGATAACGCCGTCCCCTTCGCAAGCCTCGCATCGTCCGCCTTTCACATTAAAACTAAATCGGCCGGGCAAATAGCCTCGTGCTCGCGATTCAGGGACGGCCGCAAACAATTCTCGGATGGGGGTGAAAACGCCGGTATAAGTGGCTGGATTCGAGCGGGGTGTCCGACCGATCGGACTTTGATCGATATCGACGACTTTATCTAAAAATTCCAGTCCACGAATCGATTGATGCGGGCCCGGCTTGACTTGCGATGCGCCATTTAATTTCATCGCGGCGAGGGGGTAGAGCGTATCGTTAATCAAGCTCGATTTACCCGAGCCTGAAACGCCGGTAATACACGTCATCACGCCGAGCGGAATATCGACGTCGATATTTTTGAGATTATTTGTTTTGACGCCGCGCAAGCGAATCATACAGCCCGCATCACATGGCGTGCGTTGTTTCGGCAGCTCAATTTTTTTCTGCCCTGATAAATATTGTCCGGTGATCGAGGCAGGATTTGCCATAATCATGGCGGGTGTTCCTTCGGCAATGACTTCTCCGCCATGCACGCCTGCGCCCGGACCTAAATCAATCACATGATCCGCTGATAAAATGGCGTCTTGATCATGCTCGATCACAATCACGGTATTGCCCAAATCACGTAAATGCGTGAGGGTTTGAAGCAAGCGTTGATTGTCGCGCTGATGCAAGCCGATCGAGGGTTCATCTAGTACATACATAACGCCGACCAATCCCGCACCAATTTGACTGGCGAGGCGAATGCGTTGTGCTTCGCCACCCGATAATGTTTCGGCGCTGCGATTTAAGGTTAAATAATCGAGCCCGACGTTAACCAAAAATTTTAGTCGTTCATGAATTTCTTTTAAGATCGGCTTGGCAATCGCAGCCGCTTTGCCGATGAGCGTTAACGTGTTGAAAAAGGCCAGTGCCTCTTCAATCGAAAAATCTGAAATAGCGGGCAAATTTTTCCCTTGAATAAACACTTGTCGTGCTTCTTTTTTTAATCGCGCCCCGCCGCAAGTTTCGCACGATTGAATCGTCAAATAACGCGCCAATTGTTCGCGTACGGTGTCGGAATCGGTCTCGTGATAACGACGTTGAATGTTCGGAATAATGCCCTCAAACGCATGCGTTTTTTGATACAGCGTGCCTTTGTCGTTTAAATATTGAAATCGAATCGTTTCTTTTTTGCTGCCGTATAAAATGATCGTCTGAATTTTTTCGGGCAACTGATTAAACGGTGTGTCGAGGTCGAATTCGTAATGTTTTGCGAGCGACATTAGTAAGTGATAATAATATAAATTTTTCTTATCCCAGCCGCGAATCGCACCATCGCCTAAACTTAATGAAACATCATGAATAATTTTGTCGGGATCGAAAAATTGCTCAACGCCTAAGCCATCGCAGTTTTCACAGGCGCCGATGGGACTGTTGAAGGAGAATAAGCGCGGTTCTAATTCCGGCATGCTAAATCCGCAAATCGGACACGCGTATTTTGCCGAGAAAATGAGCTCTTCTTGTTTTTTATGATCGATATAACCGATGCGTGCAACGCCATCCGCGAGTTTTAAAGCGGTTTCAAAGGATTCAGCAAGACGTTGTTCGATGCCGGGTTTGATTTTGAATCGATC
>MGXH01000006.1 GCA_001801305.1 Gammaproteobacteria bacterium GWE2_42_36 | reverse complement strand
CGCCAGGACAGTCGATTGTCTTTTATGAGGGTGAGCGCTGCTTAGGCGGCGGTATTATCGATGCGGGTTCGGAATAAAGCTTTGAGTTGGAAACGCGCCACTTTTTGATAACAGATCGTTATTTATTGCAACAAGCCAAAGATACCCGATAATTTAATAGCAAAATCTACTAAAACACGCTAAAATTCGCCCACTTTGAAGTCTATTGACTCTCATAATCAAGAGTCGTATCACTTTAGGCCTAAATTAATTTAAGAGGATTTACTAGCATGGCTCGTTTAACGGTAGAAGATTGTTTGCCTCAAGTTGAAAATCGATTTGATCTCGTTTTAAAAGCGGCAAAACGTGCACGCGATTTAGAACGCGGCGCCACCGCTCAAGTTGCTTGGGAAAATGACAAGCCCACCGTCGTGGCCTTGCGCGAAATTGCAGCAGGCCTACTCAATGCAAAAGCGCTGGATTACACCGCTCAGTCAGAAGACACAACCGCTGAAGCAAAAGCTGAAGACGATGTTGATGCCTTCATTGCTGAAGAAATGCAATCTGTCAGTGAAGTAGCGGAAATCGCTGAGCCTGAAATTGAAGTTGAAGTATAATTTCACTTTTGATCGATATCCTTATGAACCCCAAATATTCAAAAGCATAATTAACCTGAGTTCAAGATAACGGAAGACAAACAAGGGATTGGATTGACCTTAATTGTTTTCGCTCATGAGTCGGGCTTTATCATCCACCGGCTTGTGCTTCGTCATCCCGCGGCTTGACCGCGGGATCCAGAGCGCAATCGAAAAAAAATGAAGCGTGCACGATTAGTGCGTAACTCTTTTGAAGAGATTTTTCACCAAAAAAGCCCCAAAGATAGTCGTTCCTATTTTGTACTGCATCATAGCGCAAAACTAACAGATGATTCTTCTGCAATTGTCAGGTATATTTTCACTGTACCAGATGTTTGAGGAAAAAATGTCATCGCCTTTTGAAATTTTACAAACGGAATTAAAAAAATATTTACCTGATGAAAAAATAGAAGAAATTCATGCGGCTTATTTATTAGCCGAAAATGCGCACAAAGATCAGCAGCGCTCATCCGGTGAATCTTATATTACTCATCCCGTCGAAGTCGCTACGATTCTAGCCAAAATGCATTTGGATTCAGCGAGCATTATTGCGGCTTTATTACATGACGTGCTCGAAGATACAGACACTTCAAAAGCCGCCATTGAAAAACAATTTGGCCATGAAATTGTTGAACTCGTCGAAGGCGTAACCAAGCTAGCCAAAATCAAATTTGAATCGCATCTGGAAGCACAAGCAGAAAATTTTCGAAAAATGATGATCGCAATGGTCCAAGATATTCGCGTGATTATTTTAAAACTAGCCGATCGCTTACATAACATCAGCACACTCCATTATCTCAAACCAGAAAAACGTCGTCGTATTGCGAGAGAAACCTTAGAAATTTACGCGCCGATTGCCAATCGCTTAGGGATGCACGCATTACGTATTCAATTCGAAGAATATTCTTTTCAAGGATTATATCCTTGGCGTTACGCCGTCATTAAACAAGCCGCATCTAAAGCATTAGGCACTCGTATCGAAGTATTAAAGGTTATCGAATCATCGTTATCCAACGCACTACAAAAAGGGCACCTCCCTTCTTATCAATTAAATAGCCGCGAAAAACGTTTTTATAGCATCTATGCCAAAATGAAAAAGAAACACTTGAAATTCAGCGAGATTATGGATGTTTATGGGTTTAGGCTCGTCGTCGATACGATTGATGATTGCTATCGCGCATTAGGTATTGCTCATAATTTATACAAACCATTTCCGCGACGATTTAAAGACTACATTGCGATTCCTAAAGCAAACGGTTACCAATCTTTACATACGGTTTTATTTGGTCCGTATGGCGTCCCTATCGAAGTACAAATCCGAACACACGAAATGGATCATTTAGCCGAAAACGGTATTGCCGCACATTGGCTGTATAAAACAGAAGAAACGGAATCCTCTCCTTCGCATTTACGCATGCGAGAATGGATGAAAAGTCTTTTGGATATCCAGCAAAGCACGGGTAACCCCCTCGAATTCATCGAAAACGTGAAAGTTGATTTATTCCCCGATGCGGTTTATGTGTTTACCCCGAAAGGAGATATTTTGGAATTGCCGAACGGGGCGACCATCATCGACCTCGCTTATGCCATTCACTCCGATATTGGCAATACCTGTGTCGCAGCCAAAGTCGATCATCGCATCACCCCCTTGAGCTCACGACTACGCACTGGACAAACGGTTGAAATTATCACTGATGCAAACGCTCGCCCAAGTCCGGCATGGCTTGATTTTGTCACAACGGGCAAAGCGCGCAGCCATATGCGTAATTATTTAAAAGCACAGCAACAAGGAGAGGTTGCGCAATTCGGAAAAAGATTATTGGATAATGCGCTTGAACACATTCACCTTTCGCTCGACAAAATTCCGCAAAAAAATATTGAGGCAGTATTGCAAACCACTCACCTCAATTCTTTAGATGAGCTCTATGAGCAAATCGGTCTGAGCAATCAAATAGCCCCCTTGCTCGCAAAAAGATTCGCCGAAGGCGTTGGCGCTGCCAAACCTGCTAGCAGCACAACCACCCCGTTAGTCATTAAAGGAACTGAAGGCATGGCCGTGAGCTTTGCTAAATGCTGTCATCCTATTCCGGGCGATCCCATCGAGGGCGTGTTAATTGCTGGCCAAGGATTAGAAGTTCATCATGCTGATTGTCGCAGCTTGATCGAACTAAGACGACAACCAGACAAGTGCATCCCACTACGTTGGGAAGAAGATATTCACGGCGAATTTGAAATTGATTTACACATAGAAGTCCTCGATATGCGTGGCGTTTGCGCCAAATTGGCTTTGGCCATTGCACAAGCTGAGGGTAATATTGATAGTCTGAACATCATCGAACGAAATGGCAAATATTCGCTCGTCAGCGTGATACTCACCGTACATAGTAGCGATCACTTAAATCGAATCATGAATGCCGTGAGAAAATGCAAGCATGTCATGCACGTCGAGCGGTATTACAACACCGCCAAACAATCGTAATTGGTTAGGATTGAGCGGTAAAATCCACGTGACGTTTTTTCCTATGGTCTTTTTCGATGCCGGATTGCTTCGCCGCTTACGCTTCTCGCAATGACTGCCACAAAGCGACTCCACCCCTCTGCCTCCCACACAGCGAAAACCATGGGATCTATTTCTTCACCATCCCGATTGACCGCGGAATCCAGAAAAATTCAACGCTTCAGTCTTTCCTAAACTGTCATCCTGACACATCTCCCCCTGCGTGGTCGATCGGCGAAAAAAATGGCTTCGCATTTTTCATATCCGCCTCGCCCTCAATCCTGAACGATTCGACATAACCGCTTTAATTTTCGCATAACATAAGGTTGATTAAATATTTTTGTCTTAAACCGACTGCTTGATAAATAGAGTGCTGCGCAAACCGTTCTGACCCATCGCGGCTTTAATGCGCGCTGATATTTTTCAATGAAACGCTTTTGACAATCGTCAAACACTCGATCTCTTTTACCGGCGCTTTTGTGTGTTAAATGAAAATCAATCACATAACATCGATAGCCGCGGATTTGCGCAAGCAAACATAAATCCGTCCCATAAAAATGAAAACCCGATAAATCACACGAAACACTGATGTTAGCTTCCCGTTTCACTAAAATAAAATTCTCATCGACACTTGATACTAAACACGGAAATGAACCAACATGCTGATTGTCTCCATGTGGATCGGTAATACGCACATAACGTTTCGCGAGATTTTTATGTCCGCCGGCATTACCTAAAATCGCCCATCGATTATCCAACGCATCCATTGCCTGAATACGATCTTCCAATACCATGCGGTTATCATGACTGAGCAAAACATCTTGATGACAAAAAATAATATACCGTCCGCACGCCTGCAGGAGGAATTTTCGAATTGCCTGATAAGCGTCATATTTATTATGCTCAATATTATTCACATACAGATATTCACAATCCTCACTCGAAAATCCCGCCTGCTCAAAAGAAGCCAGCATACCCTCATATTCATTTTGGCTGGACACTAAAGTACAAATCGAATAACAAATTTTATTTTCTGGAATAGAATCGATTTCGATAGGGGTCGTCATTCGGTCACCTTTGTTTATTCAATTCTTCGCAAATTGCTTGGAAAATTGATGCAACAGGAATCTTTGAGATATTGGCATTAAAAAAAATAGATCGCTTTTCATTTCGTGGAAAGGGCCCTGTCAATACCGGATCACTGCCACCAAATAATCCAATCACGGGCAAATTTTGATTTGCACAAGCGACATGCAAAGCACCGGTATCATTGGATAAAAACAATTGCAGGCGCGACATTAAAGCGGCTAAATCTAAAATCGACGTTTGATTAATCAAATTAATCGTATCAGGAATTTTTTTACAAAATAGCTTTCCAAGCGCTTCTTCTGCTTTTGATCCGGTCAATACAATTCGAATCGAGGGATTATAACGTTTCAATTGCTTCGATAATGCAATAAAAGAATTTAATGGCCAGGCTTTTTTATGTTGATAGGGATTCCATAATCGTGTGCGTTTTTTTGCCAACCCATGACAACCCATATGGTATCCAATAAAGACGCCCTCATCATCCGTTAATAAATGTTGAATACGTGCGTGATGTTCTGCTTGAGGAAAAAGATCGTAATGCGGATTAAAATTATCGAGTGATTCGCCAAGCTGTTCCGTATAAAAATTTAATAAATATTCAGTGACGTGAAGCCCCGTCTTCTGAGGCTCAGGGTAACTCAACCATTTATCTTTAAAAAAAACCTCATAAGGACTGGTGCGTGTTTCTTTATGGATCGCAAAACCCAAATCATAATGATCCGCCAATGCCGCCACCTGTTCGAGACTGGGTTGAACGAATAATTCTCGAATATAAGGATTATACTTTAGCGCTTCGGCAGCTAAAGGTGTTTGAGCAATGATGTCAATTTGCAAATCCGGCCGCACTGTTTTTAAAAGCCGAAACACGGGCGTGCAAAATATCGTGTCACCCAATCGCATAGGAGAAATCGTGATGACTGTTTTCGCCATTCGCAAATTGATTGTCATTTCATAAAAGCCTATCTGTTAATAGATCCCTACGGGAATTAGTTGATACCTCAATCCTATTCACTTTTCCCCAAATAGTCATTCTGACGCAGCCATCCAACCTAACATCCATGCTGGTCGTTTAACGCTACCTATTCGCCGCGTGAACCCTCAATTCGCATACACATTGTTCTCAATCCGGCCATACGCGCTTTATCCTGCGTAAAATCTTTCCCGCCCAGTGCAATTTGTCGTTTCACGATATCATCAAAAGACACCTGATCTCCGTTTTTCATACAATCATATAAAATCATAAACGTTGTCGTTCGACCTTCCCCGGCTTGGCAGTGAAAATAAAGCCATGTCCCTGGCGGGACATTCGACACAAACTGAACAAAGCGTTGATATTCGGCGTGTGTTGGTTGTGACTCATCCGTTACATAAAACCGCTCATAACCCAATCCCATTTTCTTCGCAAGATCCGCTTCGCTCAAAACCACTTTGGGCGGCATTGGAATGGATTTAAATTGCAATGCACCTGTTTGAGGGTTCGGCATCATCGCCATCACATTAACGGTAGTCTGTTGTTTGAGATTATCCAGTAAAGCTTGTTGCGTTGCTTCGACTTCTGCATTGGTTTTTCCGCGATTTGCCGCGTTATGCTCATCCCGCCAACTAATGGGGAATCCATCTAAAAAACCATGCGACTCTTGTCGCACATCAATAATCGTGATGGGTGTGTTCGAAAATTTATTTTTGATATAAGCGAGCTGTGAAACAGAAAATTGTCGGCTGCCCATAATATGCAAATCGGATAAGCCCGTTGTGTTGATGCCATGATTAGCATCGATCACATCGCTCGATGTGCGAAAACGCGAGGGCAAATCGCCTTTCCCATCACTATCAAACATCAAAATCGGAGATTGCGCGGCCATCGCGCAAAGACAAAACAAACTTAAGCATAAACCTATTAATTTTTTCATCGCCTCACCTCTGTTGATTTTTGAATTCCGCGTATAACTTCACCTTTATCGCTCAAGCATTCCTTACGATGAACGCACAAATCCTCCATGGCGCTGAACCCTCAATCCTATGCTATTCTATCCTTTCATTTCGGCTCGACTCGCCAACAATCGACTGGCATTCACCACCACAGTAATCGATGATAATGCCATCGCCGCACTGGCCATTATAGGATTTAATAGCACACCCAGCCAGGGAAATAAAATACCAGCCGCGACGGGAATACCAATGCTATTATAAACAAATGCACCCCATAAATTTTGAGTGATATTTTGCATCGTGGTTCTAGAAATCGTCAACAGCTGGGTAATTCCATAAAGCGAGTGACCCAATAATGTCACGTCTGCCGATTCAATGGCAATATCGGTTCCTGCACCCACCGCAAAACCAACATCCGCTTGCGTTAATGCGGGCGCATCATTGATACCATCGCCCACCATCCCCACTATTTCACCTTGTTCCTGCAATTGTTTGATGCGATCCGCTTTATCTCGAGGTAACACATTCGCCATCACTTCATCAATCCCGACTTGAAAAGCAAAGGCTTTTGCCGTCGCTTCCTGATCACCCGTTAACATCAATACCCGCAATCCACTGGCGCGCAATTTCTGAATAGTTAATAGCGCATCTTCCTGCACCGTATCTGCAATCGTAACAAAACCTGTCATCACGCGATCAATCGCAACAAAGATAATGGTATGCGCCAATTTTGTATACGCTTCCATACGGTGCGGCAACTCGCCTAAATCAAAGTGCAGTGACTGCATCCATTTTAAGTTGCCTACGAGAACCGACTGACCTTCTACAATTCCTTGCACCCCAAATCCTGGCAATGCTTCAAAGTGCTCGACGGACAATAAGGATAACTGTCGATCGCGCGCTGATTGAACAACGGCCGATGCTAAAGGGTGCTCTGATAAGGCTTCAACACTTGCGGCATATTGTAAAATTTGCTGAACGGAAAAATGATTCACGGCTAAAACTGTTTGCACTTCCGGCTGCCCTTTCGTCACAGTGCCTGTTTTATCGAATACCAAGGTTGTTAAACGCGCCGCCTGTTGTAATGCTTCCCCGTTACGAATTAACACCCCTCGTTCAGCCGCTTTTCCGATCCCGATGATTAAAGAAATCGGTGTCGCTAGTCCGACGGCACAAGGACAAGCAATCAACAAAACACTTAAGCTGGTCACCAACATGTAAGCCACTTTAGGTTCGGGACCTACAAAATACCAAATCAATGCTGTCACAATGGCCAATGAAATAATCACGGGCACAAAAATAGCGGAGACGCGATCAGCGAGTCGACCAATCGCAGGCTTCGTTGCCTGCGCGCGCTCGACATATTCAATAATTTGCCCAAGCACACTGTCTTTACCGATTTTCGTGACACGATATAAAAAACTGCCTGTTTTATTGATTGTTGTCCCAATAACCGAATCGCCCACTTGTTTTTTAACGGGCATCGACTCGCCCGAAATCATCGATTCATCGACCGCCGAATGTCCTTCAGCGATCACGCCATCCACAGGGATTTTTTCACCCGGTTTGACGCGAACGATATCTCCCAAGACGACCGATTCAATGGCAATAAATTGCTCTTTTTGGTCGCGAATCACTCGCGCTGTTTTGGGTTGCAATCCAATGAGACGACGAATCGATTCGTTCGATTTTCCTTTCGCACGCATCTCCAATGCCGCACCAAAATTAATAAAAGCTAAAATAAATAATGCCGTTTCTAAGTACATATGTCGAGCGAGCGCTGGAATCATCATCGGGATAGCAATAACGATCATCGAATAAATCCAAGCAGTTAATGTCCCAATCGCAATCAGGCTATCCATCGTCATTTTCAAGTAGCGCAACTGCTTAAAAAACGCCTGGTAAATATGATCGCCTGTATAAAACATGGCAATTAGCGTCAAGAAAGCGATCCCCACCCAACTCACTTGCGATGTCCAATGCGCTGATAACGGCAGAAAGTGAAACCATTCAATGATCATCAACGCCGTGCCTAAAAAAGCAGCCACTGTTGCTTTCAGGAGTAATACTGAAAATTGTTGTCGCTCTTGTTTGGCCATTTTATCGAGATCACTTTCTCCGCGAATCAATGTGGCTTGATAGCCAATCGATTGAATCGCTCGAATAATTTCTTCAAAAGATAAAGCACTCGTCACCGTTAAATGTTGCGTCGCAAAATTGATCGAGACTTCTTTTGTACGCGGTAATTTTCGCAAATGATTTGTAATGGTTTGCACGCAACCAGCACAACGTAACCCGGATAATTGAAACAATTGAGTTTGATAGTCCACGGACATCATGATTCCACCACACTGGATAAAATGGTTTCAATCGTCATCGTTTTTGGAAAACGTTTTAAAATCCATGTCTGTTGATGGATTATATTATCGTGATGCGATAATTCTGCCGAAGGGCTTAATACTTCCAATTCAAGATAAGGATAATTGTCTGAATTATATACCTCGACTATTCCGGCTTGCGGATAGTTCGCTTTGGGATTTACCTTAAAATAACGAATCATTGCAATAAAATGATCGGCCTGCTCTTTTAATGCGATGGCAATACCTCGCTCAATATCGAAACTATATTTAAATTGCAGGGGTTTTTCACAACGAATTTCTACCCAATCTTTCGCAACGGTTGTCAACAATTCATGTTGATTCCCTAGACTCGCCGCAAATCGTGTATCGGGTTTTACTTGTTCCTTGCGTGCAGGGAAATAAATGCGAAACGGCCGCAATAATTGCGTAACATCCCAGATCCCGCACAAAATTATTTTGTTCGATTGATTCGTAAATTGCTGCGTTAAAGTGATCTCTCCACCCGATTGCAAAGTAACCTTGCGAGTTATTTGCAATCCGGTTTCTTGATCAAGAGGGCTTGTCATCGTGATGGATTTTTCATCGAGCTGAGTCGTATATTGCCCCGCATCTAAATGCAAAGGGGGAATACCCGCCACCCAACTTTGCTCGGGCGCGACCCAGGTTTTATCACCACCCCATAAACGAAAACCAAAATTCTTTTTAAAGGTCGACAAATCATCGATCACTCCTAATTCAAATGTTTCACCCAACCGATTTTTATCGACATATAATAATTCTTCCTGTTGATAACAAAGAGAAATAATTCGTCCGCCAATCGAAGGGGTAATACCTATTTCAATTTCACCATTCGATAAACAATACCCCGCCCAACCATAATAATTTTTTGGACTGATCGTTACTTTGTTCATTATTTCCCCTGTGTGTTTGTTTTGTCATAAAGCATGCAGGCGCCTATAAAACGCCTTGCCCGAAATGGGCACGCGCAGCAGCGTTCTCTACGATATTTTGAATATGCATAGAATCAGGCTGCCCAATATGAAAATCGTCGCATAGCGACTTCATCCCTCAACTCTCAACTCTCAACTCTCAACTCTCAACTCTCAACTCTCAACTCTCAACTCTCAACTCTCAACCTTCTCCGCACAATCCATTTTTCGATTTCAACCAATAAAAAAATGATACTGCTTAATAGCAGAATTCTTGTCCATTGGAAAATATCAATAGACGCCGAGCCGAAAAAATATTGCATCATCGGCACGTAAGTAAATGCCCATTGGAAAAACAGGGTAACCCCAATGGCAATCAAAACAGGTTTACTGCCAAATAAATTATCCAAAGAAAATCCAGAGTCATACGTTTTTCGGCAATTTAATAAATAGACAATTTCGCTCATCACAACCATATTCACAACAACAGTTCTGGCAGCGGCTAAACTAGCGCCTGTGTGACGCTCATAGATAAACAATCCAAAACCACAAAGGACCATCAGTAATGTCACATAAGCAAGGCGCCAAACTAAAAAACGAGATAAAATTGGTTCATGACTCGATCGAGGTAATCGCTTCATAATACCTGCTTCTGCTGACTCAAAACTCAGTGAAATAGCTAAGGTGACTTCCGTAATCATATTCACCCATAAAATTTGCACGGCGGTCATCGGTAACACATAGCCAAACAAAATGGCGAGCATCATCATACACGTTTCGCCCAAATTCGTTGGAAGCGAATATAAGATCGCTTTTTTAATATTATCATAAACCGTTCGACCTTCTTTTACAGCATGATAAATAGAGACAAAATTATCATCCGTTAAAACCATCTGTGAAATTTCTTTGGCCGCATCAGTCCCTCGAATACCCATCGCCACGCCAATGTCAGCTTGTTTTAAGGCCGGTGCATCATTAACCCCATCACCCGTCATCGCCACAATGCGACCCTTGGCTTGTAATGCTTGAACCAATCGTAATTTATGCGTCGGCGATGTGCGCGCATAAATATTAACTTCATCAACAATGGCTTGTAATTCAACATCCGTCATTTGCTCAAGCTCATGACCGAGCAGCACTTTATCCGCATTGTTAATCCCTAATTGCTTTGCAATCACCGAAGCCGTTTCGGCGTGGTCACCCGTAATCATTTTCACTTCGATGCCGGCTGATTGACATTCTCTCACGGCGACAATCGCTTCTTCTCGAGGTGGATCGGAAATCCCTAATAACCCCAGCAAGGTCAATTCAGAGTCCACATCTTGAAAAACTAAATCTCGATGCGCTGCCTGTGTCTTTTTCATTGCAACGGCAATGACACGCTGTCCGGCTTTCGTTAAAGTTTGCAATTTTTCCAACCAATGATCAGTCTGTAATGATTGATCATGCCCTTGAACTCGTTCAAAGCGACAACGCTTTAATAAAATTTCTGGCGCCCCTTTGACAAAGATATAACCCTGCCCTTCATGATCATGATGCAGTGTTGCCATCCATTTATGCTCAGACTCAAAAGGAATCAAGTCGGTATTCGGGTAATCTTGTTTCTCCCGCGCCAGATCAATTTTTGCTTTCAACCCTAACGCTAA
Source organism: Gammaproteobacteria bacterium GWE2_42_36 (assembly GCA_001801305.1). Lineage (GTDB taxonomy): Bacteria > Pseudomonadota > Gammaproteobacteria > UBA12402 > UBA12402 > UBA12402. The sequence continues at coordinate 5,943 of MGXH01000006.1, read as the reverse complement.
TAAAGCACCATCAGTCGGATTACCGCGCAATTGCCAATGGCCATCTTCCTCCACTAACTCCGCATCATTACAAAGTATGCCCGCACGAATCACCTCGCGCAGATCAGGATGCTCCTCTAAAGGGAAAATAGCCTGATTCAAATGCAATTCGCCTTCATCATTATAACCGCCGCCTACGACATGATAATTTGCTTCGGCGGTAATAATCGTTTGAACTGATAGTTCATTCCGAGTTAACGTACCCGTTTTATCGGCACAAATCACACTGACCGATCCCATCGTTTCAACACACGGCAATGATCGAACAATCGCGTGACGCTTCGCCATGCGAGTGACCCCAATCGCTAAAATAATCGTTAAAATAGCGGGTAATCCTTCGGGAATAGCAGCGACCGTTAATCCAACGACCCCCAAAAACATATCCACACTTGAGTCATGCCAAACGAGCGCGCCCACTAAAAAAGTCACCGTCGCAATCAACAAAATAGCCGCACTTAAAAAATAACCGAATCGATTAAACTGTTTGAGTAGCGGTGTGGTGGTCGATGGAATATGAGAAACAAGATCGGTAATTTTACCAACCTCTGTTTGTTGACCGACCGCGATCACAATGCCTTCTGCCTGGCCATAAGTCACCACAGTCCCACTATAAGCCATCGAATAACGATCACCCAATGCGCTTTTTTCGTCGACCGGTTCAATTGATTTTTTTACGGCGTGCGACTCCCCTGTTAAAATCGCTTCCTGAACTTCGAGATTCTTAACATAAAATAAACGCAAATCAGCAGGCACTCTATCACCACGCTGTAATACAACAATATCTCCTACAACAACAGAGCTCGCGTGAATAACCTTGCGATGTCCTTTACGCACAACCGTCGCTCGCGGTGTTAATAACGCCCGCACTGAAGAAAGTGCTTTTTCTGCTTTGTCTTCCTGAATAAAACTGATAATCGCATTAACAAGTACCACACTGAAAATCACGCTCATGTCAGTAAAGTGACCAAGCACGCCAACAATCACAGCGGAAATTAACAAGAGATAAATAAAAACATTATGAAATTGTCGAAAGAATCGAATCCAATAATTTTTAGGGTGAACTTGCACTAATCGATTGGCCCCAAAAATTTTCTTGCGACGACGTGCCTCAAGAAAAGATAATCCTTCAGGTGACGTATGCAAACACTTAAACAACATGTCTGTTGATGCCGCATGCCAAGAGGTTTCAGCAAATGCTGTTAAATTGAACTGTTTTTTCATAAAAAATGTAACACACACCTTTCCTTGTTTTGCACCGATCTAGGATGATAAATCCCGATGACGTACATTCACCGACTGTCCGATTTTTTGCGAAAAATAACGCGCCAATTGCTCCGCTAAATAGACAGAACGATGCTGACCGCCCGTGCAACCAATCGAAATCGTCAAATAACGTCGATTTTCTCTTTTGAAATCGGGTAACCATCGCTCAATAAAATCTTTGATCATCTTAAGCATCTGCGAAACAGCAGGCAATTGTTCCAAATAATCAATCACCGGCTGATCCAACCCGCTTTGATCCCGCAACAAGGGTTCCCAATAAGGATTTGGTAAACAACGCACATCAAAAATATAATCAGTATCTTGTGGGACACCATAACGAAATCCAAAGGATTGGAAAAGAATCGATAATTGACCATTAGCGTCTTGAAACGACTCGGAAATCAGTGCCCGCAGTTGGTGCACAGTTAATTGACTGGTATCCAAACGCAAGGTCGCCGCCTGCTCCAAAGGTTGTAATAATAATCGCTCTTTTTTTAAGGCTTCGTGTAAATTCGTTGTTGTATTAGTTAGCGGATGCTTGCGCCGTGTCTCGCTAAAACGCCGCAATAAAATATCCTCATTAGCATCTAAAAAAACAATATCGCAACGCGCATAATTTTGATGCAACTGCTTGAGTGTTTCATCGATATGAACCGTTGCGGAGGCTAAATTTCTAGCATCGACACTAACCGCGACTTTTTTATAACATTGATCTAACGTTTGCGGTAGCGCCGGTAAAAAATCTAAAGGCAGGTTATCAATACAATAATAACTCAAGTCTTCCAATAGGTTAAGGACGATCGACTTGCCCGAGCCCGATCGTCCACTGACTATCACCAAATTAATCGGCATCGCCTTGATGCTCAGTCATAAGTTCTTTACGTTTCATCAATTGGCGATTTAATTTATCCATCATCAAATCAACCGCTTTATACATATCTTCCGCAGTCGCTTTAGCGGTAACATCGCCTCCTTTTACATGCAGAATAATTTCCGCACTGTTTTCCAGTTTTTGTACGGTAAAAATAACACTAACACTAATTATTTGATGATTAAAATGCCGTTCAACTCGCTCGAATTTCTTTTCGACCAAGCTGCGAAGCGCCTCTGTCACTTCAATATGGTGACCAGTAAAGTTAATTTGCATATCCACAACCTCCTTTTCTTGATTACTGACTGCTGCAAGGGCCACTGCCCACTTAAGGCGATTTACAATTCGAAGTCATCGCCCAAATACACTTTACGGACTAATTCATTTTTCAAAATTGTCGCGGAATCACCTGAACAAATAATCTCTCCACAATTTAAAATATAAGCGCGATCGCAAATATCCAAGGTTTCCCGCACATTATGGTCTGTAATTAAAACGCCGATACCTCGCTCACATAAATGCCGAATGATGTGTTTAATATCGATCACCGATATTGGGTCAATCCCAGCAAAAGGCTCATCGAGCAAAATAAATTTAGGTTCCATCGCCAGACAACGCGCGATTTCAACACGACGCCTTTCTCCGCCAGATAATTTATACCCAATACTCTTGGCAATATGGTCAATATGGAATTCATGTAAAAGTGAAGCCAGTTTTTCTTTTTGTTGCCGCCGAGTCAAATCGCCCCGCAACTGAAGAATCGCTAAAATATTGTCAGTAACCGATAGCTTGCGAAAAATAGACGCTTCTTGTGGTAAATAGCCGATGCCGAGCCGAGCCCTCTCATGAATCGATAAGCTGCTAATATCCTGATCGTTCAGAGAAATTTTACCCCCATCGCTCGCAACGAGGCCTAACACCATGTAAAAAGCCGTCGTTTTGCCAGCCCCATTGGGTCCTAACAAGCCAACTATTTCCCCCTGATGCAGTTCGATTGAAACTTTATTTACCACACGACGAGTATGGAATTTTTTTTCAAGGTCAATTACTTTTAACGTGTTAATCATGCAATTTTCAGCATCTTTTCATTTGATTATAGCGCTATTATATCGGCAATTCGAAGAGTGTCATCATAATCTTTTTAAGGTGCTAGAGAATGAGGCGTTTTACGATAATTCTCTCTATTAACCTGAATTCGTGATAACGGACCCTCAGTCTTCATCGAGCGGGATTGCCTTTCGTCGACTCTTTATCGTACACACCTTGCATATGAGACATAAATTGCACAGCATTGGTCTTGAAATTAGCCAGCATACCGACCGCTTGAATGATATTATTAGCCCGAATCACTGTCACTGGCTGATCCGTTTTAGCGATTGATTGATCCGGGTATAAAATAAGTTTTGAGGTCAATAAGGTCATGTCATTACTATTAAGTCCCGGCAATTGCTGCACGTTGACCTCATTGATCAGGGTAATCGTCGATTCATCATGGGTTGCATCCGCTTGTTTTGCTTTAATATGCCAGGCCGGTTCGCCCTGTGGATAAAAAATAAAAAAAGGATTAAAGAAGGTGGTCGTATCCGTATCGGCGTAATGGACCGCATGATCAGCGCTTAACGTCCAATGTAATTGCCCAAAACGATCAAGTTTATAAGCCCGTAAATTTTCTGCAAAGGTATCGGGCGTATGCGTGGCCGCTATAGGTGACATCAACTGATAAGAGCTCGATACAAACCAAACGCTTAATGCAATGATAATCAAAAATAAACTAATTAAAAAAATACGCTTTAAAATAATCATAGTACCTACTTTACTCACTGCAATCGTGATAACACAAGAACATTTCTTTCTCGTGTCACAGCGTAATCAATCATAAATAACGACTATAAATAGAAGCGTAAAGACCTTTCGCCTGAAGAATTAAATCACACACTTCTCGCGCCGCGCCATGACCACCCGCCTGTCGCGTAATAAAGTTAGCATGTTTTTTAACAAACGGCACAGCATTAGCAACGGCGATGCCTAATCCAGCCCGACGAATAAAAGGCAAATCAAGCACATCGTCGCCCACATAAGCGACTTGCTGATCCGTTAAATGCAGCGTCTCTAACAGTGCTTCATAAGCGGCACGTTTATCGCGCTGCCCCTGATAGACATGTTGAATACCTAAACTTTCCATCCGGCGTGTCACAAGATCAGACTGTTTTGCTGTAATAACCGCCACAGGAATGCCAGCCTCCTGCAAAAATTGAATACCTAGCCCATCCTGCACATAAAACGCTTTTAACTCATCTTGTTTATCCGTCAGAATAATTTGCCCATCGGTTAGCGTGCCATCCACATCAAAAATGACTAACTGAACTAATTGCGCTGCTTGTTTAAAGTTAAATTTTTTCTTCACGATTAAACCACCCCCGCTCGCAATAAATCATGAATATTGAGCGCCCCAATCACTTTGTCTTGCTCATCTACAACTAACAATGCCGTAATTTTTTTCGACTCCATTAAATTGAGTGCCTCAATCGCTAACAGATGAGGTCGAATCACCGTACCATGCCGAGTCATCACATCGGTAATCACCGTTTTGTGAATATCACAGGCTTTATCCAAGGCACGACGTAAATCACCATCCGTAAAAACGCCCAATAACTTGTTCTGCTCATCCACAACCGCGGTCATTCCTAAACTTTTGCGTGACATTTCAACTAGCGCATGACTCAACAAAGCTTTGCCACTCACTTTAGGTATTTGATCACCCGTGTGCATGATTTCATCGATACGTAGCAATAAACGTCTTCCCAGCCGCCCGCCTGGATGAGAAAAAGCAAAATCTTGTTCGGTAAATCCTTTTGCTTCCAATAAAGCAATCGCCAACGCATCGCCCATCACTAAGGCCACAGTCGTGCTCGATGTAGGCGCCAAATTCAATGGGCACGCCTCGACAGAAACACTGACATCTAAAACAACATCGGCGGCTTCTGCTAAAGAAGAATTCAAATTGCCTGCCAAAGCGATCAAAGGAATATTCAGCCGCTTGATCAAAGGGAGCAATGTCAAAATTTCTTGTGTATTACCCGAATTTGAAATCGCCAATACGACATCCTGAGCCGTAATCACGCCAAAATCGCCATGACTAGCTTCTCCTGGATGCACAAAAAAAGCCGGCGTCCCTGTACTGGCAAGAGTCGCCGCGATTTTCCTGCCAATATGTCCTGGCTTGCCCATCCCCATAACAATCACTCGACCTCGACAAGCTAACAAATATTCACATGCTTTTGCAAAAGAAGCGTCAATGCGAGCCAGTAATTGATGGATCGCAGCCAACTCGAGATCAATCGTCCTTTTGGCGGATTGGATAAATTGAGGTTTGATTTGATTTGATGACATAAATTCATCCCGTTGATTATAAAATATTGTCGCTAATATAACGGATGTTGAGAGACAAAAACAATATTTAAACGCGAATTCTTAGATAAGCTTTATGAAATACGAATGGGGCTCATCCTTTCAGCCCACGCTTAGCCGGCTTTATTGCATGAATTCATATTACCGGGCATCGGTTCCTATTTTTATCATCGCTTTAGGCTCCATCATCCCGCGGCTTGATCGCGTGATCCAGGAAAAATCCAAAAAATAAAAAACAAAACCTCAATCTTCGACTTGAACATTTTTACGTTGCCCATTATGATGCTCGCCTGTTTTTATAAAGTGGGTTGTTAGCTCAGTTGGTAGAGCAGCTGACTCTTAATCAGCGGGTCGCAGGTTCG
>MGXH01000005.1 GCA_001801305.1 Gammaproteobacteria bacterium GWE2_42_36 | reverse complement strand
ACACATTAAAACCCGTTATTCCTCTAGTAACACCTTCGCCGAATTTTATTGATCGTTGGGTTGATACGGCTTTGCAGCAAAATTGGGAGTTGGTGGCGGCGCGATATACTTCGATGTCTGCCCATAATAAGGTGTATGAAATGCGCGGAGGACATTTACCAACGGTCGATGCCTCATTAGATTATGATAATTCTTTGACGAGAAATTATCGTAATTTAGGCGTTACGCGCAACAGAGGGCCAACAGGAGAAGTAGATGTTAGTGTGCCTATTTTCTCGGGTGGTATGGTGACCTCGCAGGTGAGACAGGCGTTAGCCGATTATGAGAAAGCGTTACAAGATCAAGAAGCGATGTCTCGACAGGTCATCGATAACACACGTAAAAGTTATCTTGGTGTCGAATCGAGTATCACGACGGTCAAAGCGCAAAAACAAGTGACGGTTTCCAATCGCAGTTCGTTAGAAGGCATGGAAGCAGGCTATCATGTTGGGACACGTACGATGGTCGACGTGCTAAATGCACAACGTCAGCTATATGATTCTGAGAAAAATTATGCGATTGCCCGATATACTTATGCTAATGGGATTATTGGTTTGAAACAGTCGGCTGGTACATTGTCAGCAAATGATATTCAAGCTATGAATGGTTGGTTGACGGCGCCTCAAAACGAAGTGCAAAAAACGCCATCAGCAAAAAATGTTCCACCGAAAAAAAAACAGGCGACCACTAAGAAATCTGTGACGACTCACAAAAGCGCGGCGCAAAAATCAATGAGAGTGCATCGATCTGCTCAATCGCTCAAAAAACCGGTCGGAGTTAAAGGATAAGATGACGAGAGCTTTTACAAGGAAATGCTCTGATGAAATCGATTACAGTGCTTTAAAAAAAGCTTTTTGGGCTTTTTCGAGACGATTGTATGCTATTCAAGAACTCGAAGATGCTTGGATTTGCTTAGAGCAAAAATATGAGCTTAATCTGAATCTTGTTTTTCTCTGCTGTTTTTTGCCGACTTGTGACTTCCAGCAATTGACGAAAGAAGATCTTCGTTTTGTTTCTGATCGTATTTCACTTTGGCACACAAAAGTTGTCGAGCCGCTGCGAAAATTATATCAGACGCTTTATCGCCTTCATCGAAAACCTCACTTACTTCAATTAGCGGATTTGGCTTTGCGGAACGAGATTTTAACAGAACAAGCCGAGCAATCATTGATGCTACAAGTGATTTATCGACTCAAAGATCGCGAGCGATTGTCCGTGAGTCCAGCTAATCGAATTTTAAGCAATATCTTCGAATACATTAATGCCAGTCAAGTCAAACTACACAGTAACGATTTCGAAAAAGTTTATCGGATTGTCAATCAGTGCTTTTAATAGCAGGATTGTCCCGAGGGGGCTTTTTTTGTGAATGCACTTAAAAAAACAATTGCTCATGTGGCAGTTCCTGTTCCTTTGCGGCGGATATTTGATTATCAAGTATCCCCTTCGATCGATCCAACTTCTCTGAAAATAGGCGCGCGCGTGTTGGTTCCGTTCGGAACGAGAAAACTGATTGGCGTTTTACTGTCCGTTGATACGCAAACTCTTTTGTCTGATGTGCGACTGAAATCAATAATTGAATTGATCGATACAGAGCCGCTTATTTCCCCAGCTGTTTTTAAGCTTTGCCAATGGGCAGCCGATTATTATCACTATCCATTGGGCGAAGTGCTGATACAAACATTGCCGCCCGCGTTGAGAAAAGAAAAACCTTATGACAAGTCTATCGAAGCGAACACGTCTATTCAAAGCGCGCAACAAGTTCGCCTCGAGATTCAGTTAACGGAGGGGCAGCACCAAGCCATAGAAACGATCAGTCAGGAACTGCATCACTTTCAGTCTTTTCTATTAAATGGCGTAACGGGAAGTGGAAAAACAGAAGTATATTTGCGTTTGATCGAAAAGGTAATTGCCGCCGGAAAACAGGCGCTTGTTTTAGTGCCAGAAATTGGGTTAACGCCACAAACGATTGCGCGATTTCAACAAAGATTTACCGTTCCTGTTGCCGTTTGGCATTCTAATCTGAATGAATCAGAACGATTGCAAACGTGGCATTTGGCGAAGCAAGGGATTGCTAAAATTGTGATTGGAACACGTTCGGCCGTTTTTATGGATTGCCCGGATTTGGGTATTATCATCATTGATGAAGAGCATGATTTATCGTTTAAACAGCAAGATCATTTTCGATATTCCGCACGCGATTTAGCCGTTACGCGCGCAAAATTTGAGAATTTCCCCATTGTTTTAGGCTCAGCGACGGTTTCATTAGAATCGCTTTACAATACGAAAACGAAAAAATTTAATCTGCTCGTTTTACCGGAACGTGCGGGTGATGCGATTCATCCGCATTATCATTTAGTTGATATTAGAAATAAACCCTTAGAGCAGGGTTTGTCGAAGGTATTGCTAGATCGCATGCGACAACATCTCGAACAGGATAATCAGGTGTTGATATTTTTGAATCGACGAGGATATGCGCCGACTTTGTTGTGCCATTATTGTGGATGGATGGCGAAATGTCCGCGATGTAATATCAATATGACGTTGCATTTGACGCAGGCACGATTGCATTGCCATCATTGTGATGCCATACAATATGTGCCGAAAGTTTGTCCGCAATGCCAACATGAAAAACTGCAGCACATCGGCGTTGGAACGGAACGACTCGAAAAGACGTTGATCGAACAATTTCCCGATGTGCCTGTTTTTCGAATTGATCGTGATACGACGCGTCGAAAATACGCGATGGAAAAAATATTGGCGAAAGTGCAAGAGGGGCGCCGACAAATTTTAGTAGGGACACAAATGGTCGCGAAAGGGCACCATTTCCCGAATGTGACTTTGGTCGGCGTTGTGAATGCCGACGCCGGTTTTTTTAGTGCGGATTTTCGCGCGGTTGAGCGTACGGGGCAGTTGTTAATTCAAGTCGCAGGACGCGCAGGGCGCGCGGAAAAAAGAGGAGAAGTGTTGATTCAAACGCATTATCCGGATCATCCTTTACTCGTGCATTTAACGCAGTACGGTTATGACAGTTTTGCCAAACTGTTGTTGCATGAACGAAAAGACAGTGAAATGCCGCCTTATGTGCATTTAGCGTTGATGCATGCCGAGTCGTTGCACGAAGAGCGACAAAATGAATTTCTGATGGCTATTAAAGCATTGGCGGAAAAAGTCGCGATTGATTCCGTGATGATTTTAGGGCCGATCCCCTCTCCGATGCCTAAGCGCAAAAATTATTTTCGATCGCAGTTATTGTTTCAATCCTCTCATCGCGCATCATTGCAAAGATTTTTAACACACTTGATGTTAAAGGTTGAAACATTAAACGAAATTAAAGCGGTTAAGTGGACGCTTGATATTGATCCGCTGGAAATGTTTTAAGGTGTGTGGATGGCTTTGTTACATGAATGCGTATTTCTCTACCAGGGTAAAAATTTACCGCCGAGCAAGTGAAAATGGACGTGAAAAATTGCTTGTCCTCCATCGTGATTGCAATTGGCAATAACACGATAACCATTGTCGACAATGCCTTCGTCTTGCGCTGTTTTTTTCACCATTCTAAAAAGATGCATGAGAAGGTGATCATCGGCCTCTGTAAAATCATTGATGGTTGTAATGTGTTTTTTAGGAATGATGAGTTTATGAATGGGCGCTTTCGGATAAATGTCATCGATAACGATGGCGTTAGCATCTTCATAAATAATTTTTGCGGGCATTTCTTTGCGAATGATGCGACAGAAAATACAATCGGCCACGTTTAAGCTCCCTTTTTATTAATTATCCTTGCCGAAAAGTATAACGAGACTCATTTTTCGCAGCAAGGGATATTGGCGTATGCGAGAAATTTATTTCGGCGCATTGAAAGTATAATGAAATACCCGTTAATTTAAGATACAGTTAAATGCAAATTTCAGAATTAGGATGGATGCCATGAAAGTTTTTTTCTGTCGGCTCGGTTGTCAAAAGGATTGGCTTAAGATATTAGGCAGCTTTTTGTTGAGTCTGTTTTTTTTGTATTCTGTTCTTGCTCCGGCAGAATTGCCGCCACCCAATGCAGCCGTTTTAGTGAAGCAGAATGGATTGTTTAATGTGGTTGACGCTAATGAGCGCTTGGATCAAATTAATCAATTATCGACACGTGCTTTAAATGTAGAAGCTGCGGCGCGTGCTTTAAATGCCTTGATAGATCTTCGGAAAAAAGCGACGGAATGCGCTCAAAATACAGAAAAAGAAATGACGGAGATCGATACGCTTTGGGCTAAATCTACGCCAGAAGGCGCGGCGAATACAGAAACCTTAACGACCTTGCAACAGTATCTTAAAAATAAAAAAAATAGTGTGATACAGAGACAGTCGGAGTGTCAGCTTTTTATTTTGCATGTTGATGAGACGATTGCAACATTTAATAACATTGCCGATCAAGCCAATAAAGACGCTTTGTTAAAAGCAAAGCCAACATTAGTCACGCGGTTTTCAGATATTGCTGTTGTTTTCCAGGAGTTTTCAGTGCAGTTTGATGGTCGACTTTGGTTTGAACAAAGTGGACTTTCGTTATTAGATCCTATGGCTATCGGTGTGCTTTGTTTGCTGGTCATGGGATGTTTTATTTTAACTATTTATCTCAAGAGAAAAGGGCGGGCAATTTTTACTACGACGCCTCAGACTTTTTCGGAAAAAATGAAGGTGTTTTTTGTTCATGCTTATTTGAAGCAGGCTTTCTGGCATTTATTTTCAACGATGTTTTTGTTGTTTTCGTTGAGCATCGCTTTGATTAATGACGCAATTAATACCTATCTTGTTTTCGTGAGCGTCGGTCTGTTTACCTATATCACGGCCATTTTTTTGGTTAATTTTCTGTTTTATGCTGATGATGTTTACGGTAATGCCTTGGGTCTTTCAAAAGCGGGTAGTCAAGCCTTGTTGGCTCGATTGAAATTTTTGCTGTCAATAGGGTTTCTTGCTTATATTGGTTACGTTTTTTTAAATGATCAACATATCTCTGCATTGATTGTTAATTTGATTCGTGTGTCATTTATTACTTTATTTTCAATCGGTCTGATTAGCATTCTTTGGCTGAGCAATCGTATTCCACGACTGGTAGGGCGCTACCCCATTGCACGAAGTTTTATCAGTTTGATATTAACGGGCGCGCTGAGCAGCTTATTGATCATTGAATGGTTTGGGTACCAATCTTTGGTTATTTATTTATTACAGGGAATCGCATTGACATTAATTAGCGGGTTTGTAGCCGTGCTTCTTCATAACATGATTGCTGCTTTTTGGACGGCTCTTGCTTTCGGGCAAAAACATTGGCAAATCAGTATGCGAAGAATGTTGGGGGTTCATCATTTAAGAATGATCTTTGAATTTATGGTCTTGCGATTGGCCTGTTACTTATTGATTTGGATCGGTTTCTTTTTGGTTTTATTGAAAATATGGCAAGCCTCTCCGGCTCATTTTTACGGACTCCTTAATTTTATTACAGTGGGATTTAAGTCAGGACATATCCACATCATTCCCTTGCGAGTTTTTTCGGCCATGATCTTTTTTTCCGTGGCTGCTTTGTGTGCACGCTTGTTACGCAATTATCTGGAAAATACAGAAACCGCGATCCAGGATAAAGGAACTCAGCAAGCGCTTTCTGCGATTGTTGCTTACGCCAGCATCTTTTTTATTTGGATATTAACTTTTTTGATTGCTGGTATTAATCTGGCTGGACTGGCCCTTGTTGCGGGCGCTTTATCCGTGGGTATCGGTTTTGGACTACAGAATATTTCTAATAATTTCATTTCAGGCATTATCTTGTTGCTTGAGCGACCTTTTAAGCCCGGAGATCGTATTATTGTGGGGAATGTTGAGGGATATATAAAAAAAATCAATATTCGTTTCACACAGCTTCAAACGCTTCAATGTGCGGATCTTATCATTCCGAATGCGGATATGACTTCAAGCCAAGTGACGAATTTAACATTTCGTGATCATTGTGCTCGAACGACCTTTGTGTTGAGTGTTATATACGGTACAGACATTGATTTGGCCAGGCAGCTATTTTTAACTATTGCAAATCATCATCCCGCCGTTATTCGCGACAATCCCCAATATGCGCCCAGCGCAGCGTTGACTGGTTTTGGTGAAAATGGATTGATACTTGAGTTTTCGTGCATCATTCATGATGTCAGTATTAAGTACATGGCGTCGAGTGAAATTAGGGTTGCCTTATATAAGGCTTTTCAGGCGAATCGGATTGAAATTGCCTGTCCTCAGCGTGATGTGCATATTCGCGATTGCGTTAAAAGCGACCCGCGATGCAACAATCTAACCTCTTTCTCGACGGCAATAAAAGATAAGGGTGCCAATGCCGGCCAAAATAATCCAGACGAAATAAAGAAATAAAACGTCCAGCCGCGCTGAAAATTCCTGCAGAATAAGTTGCGGTACAGTAAATATCAGGAGCGCAGTGATGCGATGGGTATGATCCAACAGGTGAGAGATTTCAACGTGAGATTTTGTTTTTTGCTCGATGTAGATAAACGTTGTGATAGCCCAATAAACGGCTAAGGCGAAAATGCCGATCGCATAATAAGAAGTATTGGCTAAAATGATCGTAACCATGAGTAAAATGTCCGTAAATTCTGTCATTAAAAAGCAAAAGATCTCATGGCGGTTATTTTTTTGATGATGGCGTTGAGAAGTCAGGCGAGTGATTTCTGTGAAGATAAGCTTGAGTAAAAGAAATGCGATGGCGAATAAATAAAGCGTTGGGAAATAGGTCGCGAAAAAATAAGTCAGTGCGCAGAGCACGCTGATTGAAATAGTTAGTAAGTAAAGACGCGTTAAGGATAATGATTTGAATTTACCGATCCAGCGTTCGGCGAGTTGCCGAGTCAGTATGTCTAATTTCATGCTTGTTCTCCATGATTTCTGTCTATTTTTTTCTAAGCCAACCCAATCGCTGTCCAAATAACCTACTTTCTTATCCCGAACTCAGGTTAGAATAAAATCGCGTATTAGTATAACAATGAAATGAGAAAAATTCGATGGCATTATGATGCTTTGTTGTTGCAAGGTTAGGGCATAAAAAGCTGCAGGCAATCGTTTAAAAATAGTTGCCCTCGTTTGGTGGGGCATAATCGTCGGATATCTTGGCGTATGAATTTTTCTGCCCGTGCTTTTTTAAGGGCTTCTTGAATGACGGATAAAGGCAGGCCTGTTCGTTTTTGAAAATCACTTATCGGAACGCCGTGCGTGAGTCGGAGGGCATTCATCATGAATTCTAAGGGGATTTCTTGATCCGTTAAAGTTTGTTTATCAGCCATAAACGAGTGTGTTTGAAGCCCTCTTAAATAATCCTCTGGCCGATCAAATTTATGAGATCGAATGATCTGTATGCCTTTCGATGTTTGTTGTGTGAGCTTGCCATGCGCGCCAGCGCCAATGCCGAGATAATCTCCAAATCCCCAGTAGTTTAGATTGTGTCGACAAGGATGGCCTTTTTGACAAAATGCGGAAATTTCATAATGTTGATAATGGGCTTTTTTTAATAAGGCATGTCCGGCTTGTTGTATCGCGAAAATATTTTCATCGTCGGGTAAGGTAGGTGGATGATCAGCAAAAGGTGTGTTGGGTTCAAGGGTTAATTGATACCACGATAAATGCGTGAGGGGATATTGTGTTGCGATTATTAAATCTTGGAGTGCCTTATCGAGCGTTTGATGCGGGAGGCCATACATTAAATCAATATTGATATTTTGATAACCAGCCCATAAGGCTTTTTCGATGGCTTGTCGCGCTACTGTTGCTGAATGAATTCTACTGAGTTGGCGGAGCGAATCATCCTGAAAACTTTGAATGCCAATAGATAAACGATTAATGCCTGCCAAGCGCAGCCCCCGTAATTTTTTTTTATTCAGCGTGCCTGGATTGCTTTCGAGGGTAATTTCTATATTAGGATCGAAAGAAAAGTTTTTGTGGATATGGTCTAATAATTGAGCGATCGTTTTTGTCGAGAGTATTGTTGGGGTGCCACCGCCGATAAAAATGCTGGTTAGGTTTTTATGTTGGACAAGGGATGCATCGATAGTCAAATCTCGTTTTAATGCATTCAAATAGAGCTTTTCTGGTAAATGTTTTGTGAGGGCGTAAGAATTAAAATCACAATAGGGACATTTTCGAAGACACCAGGGGATATGGATGTAGCATGATAGAGGGGTAGTCATATCGTGGTATCGCTTCGCGGCGATTGTTTGATAGAGGAGTTCTGCGCTTTATCCAAATGACACAAATAAATATCGAAGCGAATGGCTTTCCCGCAGAGCGAAAAGGCAGGAATTGTGTGACATAAAGGATGTCCGATACGCGGACGTTTAACGACGACTCGATTTTTAGCATGTTGAAGCGCTGACTCAAAAAGTAGGCGTAAATTACTGTCTTCCGATTCGCCGATGAGATGTTGCAGGATTTGCATTTCTTTTTTTGATTTCGCTGTTTTCTTCGAGGCAGGAAACATGGGGTCGAGATAAATGACATCGGGTTTGGATTCTGGCATTAAAGCGTTTAGGTGATGAAGGCTATTGGCGCAAATAGGGTGCATGCGTTGAGCAATCTCATTTAGCGGCGCGCAATGGCTTGCTCGCCTTAAGGCATCTTCGAGCAACGCGCTGACAAGGGGGGATTGTTCAATGAGTGTGACTTGATGACCCACAGAAGCCAATAAAAAGGCATCATAACCAAAACCGGCTGTCGCATCTAAGATGAATTTATTTTTTTGCCCAACAGCTTTTACGATGAGTTCGTTATATTTCGTTGCTTTCGCCGAGCGTTGCATAATTTTTGCTTTTGAGAAATCGAGGTAAAAAGGTTTTGTGATTTGTTGGTTTTGAATGATGAGCGAAAGGCCGGCTTCATCGAGTCGTAGCAGGTAATCAATCGATGGATCGGGTTTGTCTAATAAAGGGAGTTTTAATTGTTGCGCTAACTGTTGTGCTGCCACGTGGAAATCAGGGGAGCCTGTTAGTACAGCAAGATGAAACATGACGGCTAATTCTCTTTTCTTGATATCAGATTTAGGGGGAGAATATACTTTTTCAACAGAATACAGAATGGATTTGATTGCGCGTAGGTGTTAATTTTCTATAGAATGCAGGCATTGTATGTTTATTTATCGTTTTGCAGTGAGAAAAATAACTAAGTGTGTTAAGGCTTCGTAAATTCAACCAGGGATGGCGTGGGGCGCTTGCAAAACAAAAGAAGGATTAACTTAATGACTATTATGAATGAAATCACTCCGTTACGGGCAGATATGATGCGTTGGCGACACGATATTCATCAACACCCCGAACCGGCATCTCAATTGCAGCGTACTGTTAGCAAAGTGGCTGAATTACTTCGACGGTTTCACTTTGATGAGGTCATTGAGAATTATGGTCAGCAGCAAGCCGTTATTGGTATTTTGAGAAAAAATGAAGAGCAGCGTCCGGCGATTGCTTTAGTGGCGGCCTTGGAAGGGCAGCCGCTCCAAGAAGAAAATAGCACGATTAAATACAGCTCCGTGAATCCAAAATGTATGCATGCCTTAGGCCATGATGGCGAAGTGGCTATGCTTCTGGGCGCTGCCCAATATCTTACCCAAGAAAGAAATTTTAAAAACAATGTTGTTTTCATTTTTTGTCCAGGAGAAAGCGATGGTTTAGGCATTCAGTCGATGATTGAAGGAGGGTTGTTAGATCGCTTCGGCATCCAGGAAATTTATAATTTGCAAAATTATCCTGCATTGCCGGCGGGTCAGGTGGCAATCAGTGTCGGGCCTCATTTGGCTGCTTTAGGGGAATTGTTAGTTCATTTATCGGCGCATAGTCAATGTAATATTTTTTCACGCAGCTCTTGTAATCCCATTTTAGCGGCTTCGGCGATTATTCATTCGTTAGATAGCTTAATTGCGACATCAATTGATTCGAGTAATCCCTTGTTGGTGAGCATGAATAGTTTAATGGCCGGAGATAATTTTACGCATATTCCAGAGACCGCTGAATTGAAAGCAATTGTGCGGTCGATATCGCCTGATAGTGAGAAATGGTTGCCGGCACATTTGGATTATTTGATTGGTAAATTGACGGAAGCCTATCATGTGCAGGCGACGATCAGTTATCGTGTTGTTTGCCCGGTGGCTATCAATCAAGAGCGACCCGTTAAGTTCGTCAGAGAAATCGCTAAAAAATTGCTGGGAGAAGCGGCGTTGCAGGAATATCAGCCTAAACTGATGATCAGTAAAGATGTGGCTTATTTCATGCGAGAACGGCCGGGTGCTGTGATTGGTATTGGTAATGGCAAGACAGCTGCGCTTTATGACCCTCAGTATGATTTCAATGATGATGTGTTGATGATAGGTGCTAGTTTGATTGTGCGACTAGCAGAAGCATTTACCGTACGGAAATCACATGGAAAATAATCAGCAACTTCCGTACCAAGATGCGCATTTAAATGAAATGTTAACGGTTGTTCCTTCCGCGATGAGGAATTCTCAAGGGAGAGAATTGCGATTCTCTCCCTTGAGTGCGAGCGCGAATTCACTTCGCGAGAAGCATCAAATTAAGGAAGCAATTCCCACGCGATCAGCGCGGGAATTACTGGAAAATAACGTACTCATTGTGGGCCCTGCTTGGATTGGCGATATGGTTATGTCGCAGTGTTTGTATCGATTGTTGAAGCAGCGCGATTCTGCTCTTCAAATTGACGTGTTAGCGCCAGACTGGTCAAGGCCTTTGCTCGAGCATATGCCCGAAGTGAGACATATTTATAGTATGCCATTAACGCATGGGCAGTTGGGGCTGTTAGCGCGCTATCGGTTAGGGAAACGGTTACGCCAGCAACATTATCGACAAGCGATTGTTTTGCCAAACTCATTCAAATCCGCATTAATTCCTTGGTTTGCGAAGATCCCTCTTCGAACCGGTTGGCGAGGTGAAATGCGATATGGGTTGATAAATGACTTACGTATTTTGGATAAACAAAAATATCCTTTGATGATCGATCGGTTTATGGCTTTGGGATTGCCGGCTGGTGAGGCGTGTCCTGTTAATCCGCCTTGGCCAAAATTGGCTGTGACTGAATCGGAAGCACAAGAAATTCTAGAAAAATTTCACTGTCCAAAAGATCACCGAAAAATATTAGCGCTATGCCCTGGCGCGCAATTTGGCCCAGCAAAATGTTGGCCAAGCGAGCATTTTGCTGCGTTAGCCAATCACTATTTAGAGGCAGGTTGGCAAGTGTGGTTATTGGGCGCAAAAGATGATTTGGCCGCTGCTGTCACTATACAACAGAAAACGCAAGAACGATGTGTGAGCTTCATAGGGCAGACTACTTTATCGGATGTGATGGCGTTGCTATCAAACGTTGATGGGGTCGTGTGTAATGATTCGGGACTCATGCATATTGCTGCCGCATTGAATGTTCCGTTGGTTGCTATTTATGGGTCATCAAGCCCGACTTTTACACCGCCACTTTCTCGACAAGTGCGTATCCTGTGGTTGAAAAAATCCTGCAGTCCTTGCTTTAAACGAATTTGTCCGGAAGACCATTATCATTGTTTAACAGAAATTACGCCGGAAATAGTTTCTCGCGCGATCGAAGAATTACAGGGTTTTTGATGAATATTTTGATTATTAAAATGTCTTCCTTAGGTGATTTATTTCATACGCTGCCGGCTTTATCGGATGCGCAATGTAACATACCGAATATTCATTTCGATTGGGTCGTGGAAGAGAATTTTGCAGAGGTTCCCGCTTGGCATTCAGCTGTTCGGCAAGTGATTCCTATTGCGATTCGACGATGGCGAAAAGCGTGGTGGCGCTGTTTCTCGAGTGGCGAGTGGCGCCAATTTAAGCGTCAGCTTCAAGCGACACGTTATGATTTAATTATTGATGCGCAAGGGCTGATCAAAAGCGCCTTGATCGCAAAACTGGCGAAAGGCAAAAAGATTATTGGGTTTGATAAGAATTCAGCGACTGAATCAGTCGCACATTTTTTTTATCATCAATTGGTTTCTGCCGATTTAAATCAGCATGCTATTTCGCGTATGCGACAATTATTTGCCGAGGCATTGGGCTATTCTGTTCCAGAAACAAAGCCAGATTATGGTGTCAATTTGGCACAATTTACTTCTGCTAATAATCGTTTGCAGCTATTTCCTTATATATTATTTTTGCATGGCACTACTTGGTCGAGTAAACATTGGTTAGATGAGCGGTGGAGTGAGTTGGCGGATTTATTTACACGCGACGGTTTTTCGATTGTTATGCCGTGGAGTAATGAACAAGAGCGGGAGCGTGCTCAAAAACTCGCACTCAATCATTCATCGGTGCATGTCTTGCCACGGATGACATTAAATGAAATCGCGCAAGTCATGGCGCAAGCGGCAGGGGTTGTGGCCGTGGATACCGGCTTGGGGAATTTGGTCGCGGCGCTCGAAAAACCAAGTGTTAGTTTGTATGGTCCGACGAAAATCAGTAAAATAGGGATTCAGGGTGCGCAAGGCATTGCACTAACTGCTTCAGCGAATTGTGTTTGTTGTGAAAAATCACAATGTAAAAAAAGTGGTTTTTCTTCAGCCTGTATGGCCTCGATTTCAGCGCAACAGGTTTACGCTTTGATTCAGCCTTTGATCGAGATATACTCGCCCAAAATAGGATAGACCAATTTCCCCATGAAGATCGCTTTTTGTATTTTTAATTATTTCCCTTTCGGCGGTTTGCAACGCGATTTTATAAAAATTATATCAGCGATTTTACGACGCGGGCATACGATTGATATTTATACGATGAGTTGGCAGGGGGATCGTCTCGATGGCACCACGATTATCGAAGTGCCGATTCATGCATGGACGAATCATCGAAAAGCGAGATTATTCGCACAGCATATTGAGCAGATTAAAAGCGCGGGTCAATATGACGTGGTGGTTGGATTTAATAAAATGCCCGGGCTCGATGTTTGCTTTGTCGGCGATGTTTGTTTGAAAGAGCGGCTGGATAAAAAAAGTTTTTTTTATCGGTTATTTCCGCGATATCGATGCTATCTGCAATTGGAACGGGCTGTTTTTGCGCCGGAGGCAGGAACAAGCATTTTGTTGTTGACTGAACAACAGCGCGAAACTTACAAACGACATTATCAAACGCCATCTAATCGGTTTTATTTATTGCCCGCCGGTATTGCAAAAAATCATTTATCGGCCGATGAAATGCAGGCAATAAAAAGAGGTATTCGGCAGTCCTTAGGTTTTTTATCTGATGATCCTAAAATGCTTTTATTTGTCGCAACCCATTTTCATACGAAAGGGTTAGATCGTGCTATTCGTGCTATCGCAACAATCAAGCAAGATGTCGTGTTATGCGTTATTGGGGAAAACAGTCGAAAGAAAGATTATGTCAAATTGGCAGAGCGATTGAACGTCGATCATCGTATGCGTTGGTTGGGGAATTGTCCGGGTGTATTTAATTATTTTATCGCATCTGATTTATTGATTCATCCGGCACGTGTTGAGGCGGCAGGTATGGTGCTGATAGAGGCGTTAACAGCAGGACTGCCAGTTTTGACAACCGCTGTTTGTGGTTATGCGAGTCATATTCGTGCAGCACAGGCGGGCGTCGTTTTAGCAGAACCTTTTAATCAATCTTATTTAAATGACGCATTGCAGCACCTGTTGGATCATCAAAATGATTGGATGATATGGCGCGAAAATGCTTTGAATTACGCGCAAAAAACAGATTTTTATTCGCTGGCTGATCGAGCAGCCATGCTTATTGTGGAACGAGGAGAGCGGCATGGCTGAGCTTTATGTCAGAGCAGATTTTCAAGCTTTATGGGATGGAGGTCAGCCGATATTCGATCAACTGATGTCGATTCAGGGAGAGGTTTTTCGTGATAAAGAAGGACGCAAAACTTTGCGTTTTGAACGAGGCGGCCGATATTTTTATGTTAAGCAACATTTCGGCATAGGGTGGAAAGAAATCTTTAAAAATTTAGCGCAATTGCGGTATCCGATTTTAAGCGCAAAAACGGAATGGCTTGCTATTCAGGCCGTAAAAAAACTGGGTATTTCAACATTGGAGATTGTAGCTTATGGATGTCGTGGGGCTAACCCGGCACGGCAACAATCATTTTTAGTGACAGAGGAATTAACTGAAGTCGAGAGTCTGGAATCATTTTGTGCATCTTGGGAAAAAGAGCCACCGAGTTTTTCGTTGAAGTTAAAACTCATTCAAGCCGTTGCGCAAATAGCCCGCCTGTTGCATCAGACCGGTTTGAATCATCGAGACTTTTACTTATGCCATTTTTTGATTAAACATCCTTATGACGATTTTTTTCAACTCTATTTGATTGATTTGCATCGTATGCAAAGACGAAAAAAAATACCGCTTCGATGGCGCATCAAAGATATTGCTGGCCTTTATTTTTCGAGCATGGACCGAGGACTCACGCAAAAGGATTTATTGAGATTTTTAAGATGTTATTTTAAGACGTCGCTTCGAACCATCCTGGCTCAAGAAAAGAATTTTTTACAAGCGGTGCAATGGCGTGCAATGACGCTTTATCGCAAAACGTATCAACGAGAGGCGCAAGCGGTGGTTCGCTCATCATGATTAAACAATCTTTACACACGATAGATGAACTGAAAGCTTTTGTTGACCAGGCGTCAGCCCATTTTTCGATACCGGTTGATGAGCGCGAGATTGTTTGTGAAAGTATTTTACGTGTTATGCCTCGTAAACGCGTGGTTATTAAAGGACAATGGCAATCGAAATCCGTGGCCGTAAAAATCTTTTTTTCTCATTTTGCAAAGCAGCATGTCGAGCGAGAAGCGGCAGGTGCTCGATCGTTAATGCAGGCGGATATTTTCGCGCCCAAAATTTTATATGAAGGGCCGACACAAATTGAAGGGGTATGGATTATTATTTTTGAATGGATTGATGCTGTCACGGATTTGGAGACGATTTGGCAAGGCGCTGATGATCCGGCGCTTAAAAAAACATTACAGCAAATCCAATCGATTTTTGTAAAGCAGCATCAGGCTGGTATTTATCATGTTGATTTGCATCCAAATAATTTTGTGATTGCGGCTAATGGGATTTATATCGTCGACGTCGCTGATGTGAAACGAGCCTGGTTTTTTCAGAAAAATTTATCATTACGAAAAAGTATCGCAAATCTGGTTTTACTTTATGCGCAGTTGCCGATTCGCCACACCGCAATGATCTTCGATCTTTTTGAGCAATATTGTGATGCGCGGCAATGGTCGTTTGATCGATATTTGCAGCAAATGATGCAAGCGTACTTATTTCGGGCACGCCGCCGCCGTATGCAAAACATGATCAAACGATGTTTTAGAAATTGCAAAGGGATTGTTGCTCATCGTGACTTTAACGTCAGATGGGCTTATCGCGAGGCAGGTAATTCAGAAGCGGTACAAACTTTTTTAAAAAATCCCGATGCTTATTTAACGCCGGAAAATATGGTTAAAGGGGGGCGGACTTGTACTGTCGCGAAAATTAAATTGAATGAGCAGGCCGTCATTGTTAAACGATATAACATTAAAAATGTTTGGCATGGTTTTAAAAAAGGGTGGTATGCCAGTCGAGCGGCGCGCTCATGGCAAAATGCAAATGTCTTGGATTTGCTCGGTATTCCTACAGCGAAACCTATCGCCTATTACGAAAAGCGATGGCTGGGATTTTTTCATCGAGAAGCCTATTTTTTATGCGCTTATCATCCGGGAGAATTACTGTTGCATTATTTCAGGTCGTCGAGTCAATCAGTAGAAAAAGTATTGGTCGCTAAGCGATTGGTTGAAATTTTAAAGTGTTTTACTGAGGTAAGAATAGCGCATCGTGATTTGAAAGCGACGAACTTTATTTTATCGACTGGTCAACAACCGATTGTTATCGATTTGGATGCGATGTGTTTTTACGCCGGACAAAAGGCATTTTCAAAAGCGTATCAAAATGATTGGATTCGGTGGATGCAGAATTGGAAGGCAGGTACATTTGAGTATCAATTGTTTGCTCACTTGATGCAAAATTTAGTTGATTAAGGAGAGGTGAGTTGTGGATGTCAGTGTTTTGATTGTGACCTACCAGGCTGCTGCTTACATTGAGCGCTGTTTGCATTCTGTATTTATGCAGAAAAATATCTCTTATGAAATTATTGTGGTGGATAATGCCAGTATTGATGACACAACGATTATTTTGAGAAAATTTAATGATCGTATTCAGTTGATTGAAAACACAGAAAATAGAGGATTTGGGAAAGCCAATAACCAAGCCTTTCAACAAGCCACGGGGCGTTTTGTTTTTTTATTAAATCCTGATGCAAGATTGACTGATCCCAATGCGCTTCGGCATTTGGTCGATTTTATGGGGGAGCATCCGCAGGCTGGTGTGGTTGGCACGAAAATTATTTCAACGTATGATGCCGATAAAACAACATTACCGAAAAATCATTATCCGGATGAGCAATATATTGATTCACCTTTTCAGCACCTACCCGGAAAAATCGCCTGGATTTTGGGCGCGAGTATGATGTTTCCCGCTGATGTTTATCGAAAGCTACAGGGGTTTGATGAAGCATTCTTTTTGTATGCAGAAGATGCAGATATTTGTTTGCGTGCTCGAGAGCTTGGTTATGAAATTGCTTATTTTCAAGATGTCGTTGTCGAGCACATGGGTGGGGCGAGCGAGGCCATGGCAAATTTTTATGATCGCACGATGAGAAAAGAAAAAGCCTATCATTTGTTTTATGTTAAACATTATGGAAAAGATATTGCTTTGCGTCTCGCGAGGAAAAAATATTGGCGATCATTATGGAGATTGATGGAGTATAAGGTGCTCTGCGCCTTCACATCTCATCGGTCTTGGCATGAAAAACATTTAAAAAATAAGGCTATTTACGATTCCTCTCGACAGTTTGAACGGTTTTTATTAGCAGAGGGCGGCGCGCGGTGCGCCTGTTGTTGTAAAAAAGAGCGAGATCTTTCGTAAAGGGTATCCATTGATAATCAGGTGAGAGGTTAATGAATATGACAAATCAACAAGCATCGTTGGATTTAATAAAACGGGGCGCAGTTGAAATTTTATTAGAAGAAGAATTGAAAGAGCGATTGAAAGA
Source organism: Gammaproteobacteria bacterium GWE2_42_36 (assembly GCA_001801305.1). GTDB lineage: Bacteria > Pseudomonadota > Gammaproteobacteria > UBA12402 > UBA12402 > UBA12402. Next base: position 1,330 of record MGXH01000005.1, on the reverse strand, counting down.
AAATCGTCCATTGCGAATTAAGGCTGGGTTTGACCCAACGGCACCAGATATTCATCTTGGACATACGGTTTTGATGAATAAAATGCGGCAATTTCAAACGTTAGGCCATGATATTTATTTTCTAATTGGGGATTTTACGGCCATGATTGGCGATCCGACGGGTAGAAACGTCATGCGCAAACCGCTGACGCGAGAAGAGGTGATGAGGAATGCTGAAACCTACCAATCACAGGTATTTAAGATTTTAGATCCTCATAAAACAAACATCGTTTTTAATTCAGAATGGATGGGTGAGAAAACAGCCGCTGATATGATTCAGCTCGCTTCAACTTATAATGTCGCGCGCATGTTAGAGAGAGATGATTTTAGTAAGCGTTATAGTAGCGGGCAATCGATTGCTATTCACGAATTTTTGTATCCATTAGTGCAAGGGTACGATTCGGTGGCGTTAAATGCCGATGTCGAATTAGGCGGGACAGATCAAAAATTTAATTTACTGGTCGGTAGAGAACTACAAAAATTTTACAAACAAACCCCGCAAGTTGTTTTGATGATGCCGTTGTTGGAAGGATTGGATGGCGTTAAAAAAATGTCTAAATCACTTAATAATTATATAGGTATCAATGAAGCGCCTGATCCAATGTTTGGAAAATTGATGTCAATTTCAGATGAGTTGATGTGGCGATATTTAGAATTATTAAGCTTTAGACCGTTAACTGAAATTGAGCGATGGAAGGTTGAAGTGCAAGAAGGATTAAATCCACGCGATGTAAAAATTCGTCTCGCGAAGGAGATTGTCGAGCGTTTTCATAGTAAAGTAGCAGCGGAAAAAGCGCATGTTGATTTTACAGAGAGATTTCAAAAAGGAGTGTTGCCACAAGATATTCAAAAGAAAACAATGCCGGTTGGTGAGATAGGTATTTTGATTGGAAATTTACTGAAAGAAGCCGGGTTGGTTTCTAGTACATCCGATGGGATCAGAATGGTGAGGCAAGGAGCGGTGCGAATTGATGGAGTGAAAATTACGGATAGCACTTTAAAGCTTTATGCAGGAAAAACCCATATTGTTCAGGTTGGGAAACTTAGGATTGCCGAAGTTATTTTAGCGTGAAAATGTTCTTATTTCGGAGGCGTTTTGAGCTGTGCGCAGAGCAAACAAGGCGCGTCTGAATTGATTTGAATTTAATTTTTTTGCGATAATTCTTGTTGTAAGCTATATTCAATTTCAGACGATTTAGTAAGATCTTTTTTTAGAATATATTTTTCAGGAAGAAAGTAGTTGACAGGGATTAGAAGTTGTATAGAATCGGCGGTCTTTCGTAGATAGAGA
>MGXH01000004.1 GCA_001801305.1 Gammaproteobacteria bacterium GWE2_42_36 | reverse complement strand
AATCTAATAAACACACTATTATAATAGCTCCTCGGAGATATGGAAAAACAAGTTTAGTAATAAAAGTATCTGAGGAAATGAAGACGCCGTACTGTTCCATCGATCTTTTAGCCGCCTTTAGTGAAGAGTATGTGCGAGATCAGCTTCTCGACAAAGTAGGGCGGTTAGTTTTCGATATAATGCCTAAATTAAAAAAAGCCAAAGAGAAATTAATTAGCATTTTTAAAAGAATGAATCCTGAAATTTCTCTTGGCGTACTTGGGCAAAGACTAACGCTTAGCCTTACAACTAACGCAATAAAAGATATTACAGAGCTTTTGTTAAAGTTGGATGAAACAGCGAAGCATTTTAATAAACAAGCAATCATTTTTATTGATGAATTTCAGCAAATCAGTAAATTAAAAAATTACCATAGTATTGAGGCCGCCATTCGCCATGCGGTAGAGCGAAGCGAAAGGATTGTTTATGTTTTCTCAGGCAGCAATAGAAATTTGTTGCAGCAAATGTTTGGAGAACAGGGTAGGCCGCTTTATAGATTATGCCAATCCATTTCTTTGGATAGAATAAGCAAAGATATTTATAGAGAGCATTTACAGCAATTATCGAAAAGGCAATGGGGTAAAAATATGTCCATGGAAGTCATGGAGCATATTTTCAATAATACGGAGTTACATCCATTTTATATGAACGTTTTGTGTCAAATTTTGTGGAACGAAAACCATATTCCTTCTGCTGAAACAATTGATATGAAGTGGCATGATTATGTTAAAACGCAAAGAAATATGATTAGTCACGATTTAATGGAGTTGAGTACTAATCAAAGAAAGGTAATAGTAGCTTTAGCTAAATGTTCTGTGAAAGAAGTTCAATCATCCGAATTTACTTCCTCGCTTAAAATATCAGCTTCAAGCACTCAACAGGCAATTGATGTGCTGACGCGAAAAGATTTAGTTTACCAAAATCAGGCGGGATTTTATCAGGTTTTGGATCCTGCTATAACTCACTATCTCAATACTGTTTAATCTCCGATAAAGTTTTTATCGGTTGTCATCGAAACCATGCAAAATTAATACTTAATGTTGCATGAGCGGCTGAAGCCACTCTTGGTAGCAAACCAAGCGAAGGCATTCTGACAAAAGCTATCGGCTCTTTCTATGACTTATTGACACTCCTTATCCCGAATTCAGATATAGGTAACCCTAAAGTGCAATTAAGTTGAGCTCATTGATTTCTTTTAATAATTCTCGATAATGCCTATCTAATAATGAAGGCTGCGATAGATTGTTTTTTACCTTTTGATATAGGTTTTCGGCGGCTGTTTTTAAACGAGGTGTGCCACAATAGCATAAAGCGCTAATCAATTTATGTAATGCTTGGAGCAAAACCGGCCAATTTTTTTGCTGATAAGCCGTAGTTATTTCTTGCTGATGGGTTGGTAACAGCTCAAGGAGTAACGCCAAGATTTCTTTGGCTTGCTCATGATTATTTCCCGCCAAACGATCAGCCAGTGCCCAATCGATTATTAACTGTTCCATGTATAAAAACCCTGCAAAATTCAATACCTATATTCTTAACACGATCGACTCGTGCGGATAAAGATAAATTTTTAACTCGCAGGCTGATTTTTTTCGACTCTTTTTGATTTTTTCATGACAAATTCAATCGAACTGATTACAATCGCGCGACATTATTAAATTAGTTACCCCGCCTTTTGCAGTGGAGTCTAACGATCGCGATTTTATATTAACTAAGAGGTATATTATGGCTGAAGCAATCAAAACAACGATGAAAACAATGGACGGTAACCAAGCCGTTGCGCATATTGCGTATCGAGTGACTGAAATCAGTGCAATTTATCCGATTACACCGTCTTCAACCATGGGTGAGTGGGCGGATCAATGGTCGGCTGAAGGCAAGAAAAATGTTTGGGGAACGGTTCCGCAAGTCATCGAATTACAGAGTGAAGCGGGTGCCAGTGGAACATTGCATGGTGCTTTACAAACAGGATCATTGGCCACGACTTATACGGCTTCGCAAGGACTGTTATTGATGATCCCGAACATGTACAAAATCGCAGGCGAATTAATTCCGACCGTTATTCACGTTTCTGCTCGAACATTGGCGACGCATGCGTTGTCAATTTTTGGTGATCATTCTGATGTGATGTCCGTTCGTCAAACGGGTTTTGCTTTGTTGTGCTCGAATAACGTACAAGAAGCACACGATTTCGCTTTAATCTCTCACGCCGCCACCTTGGAATCACGCATTCCATTCCTGCATTTCTTTGAAGGATTTCGTACCAGTCACGAAGTTAATAAAATTGCGATTATTCCGGATGAACAAATTAAAGCAATGATGAAAGATGAATTTATTTTTGCGCATCGTGACCGAGCCTTAAATCCAAATCATCCAGTGATTCGTGGAACGGCACAAAATCCCGATGTGTTTTTCCAGTCTCGAGAAGCCTGCAATACATTTTATGAAGCAGTGCCAGCCATCGTTGAAAAAACAATGGATGATTTTGCTAAATTCACCGGACGACGTTATCAGTTAATGGAATACATTGGGCATCCCGAAGCTGAGCGTATCATTGTTATTATGGGTTCTGGTGCGGAAACCGTTGAAGAAACTTTGAATGGATTGGTCGCACAAGGAGAGAAAATAGGGCTGGTTAAAATCCATTTATACCGACCATTCTCGAATGAACGTTTGCTAGCAACATTGCCGATGACGACAAAATCTATTGCCGTGTTAGACCGAACAAAAGAGCCGGGGGCACATGATCCGTTGTACTTAGATGTTGTGACCGCCTTGGCCGATGCCATGGTGAGAGGCAAATTGCCGATGAGCAAAATGCCCAAAGTGATCGCAGGGCGTTATGGGTTATCTTCTAAAGAATTTACGCCCGCTATGGTGAAAGCTGTTTTTGATGAAATGACAAAAGCATCACCGAAAGATCGCTTCACAGTGGGTATTCATGATGATGTGACACAAATGAGTTTGGAATATGATCCTTCTTTTATTGTTTCACACAAAGACGAAACGCAGGCTATCTTTTATGGATTGGGTGCTGACGGAACTATTGGCGCGAATAAAAACACAATCAAAATTATTGGCGAAGAAACCCCCAATTTTGCGCAAGGTTATTTCGTGTACGATTCGAAAAAATCAGGGGCTCGAACGACTTCTCATTTGCGCTTTGGTCCTGAGCCTATTCGAGCGCCTTATTTAATTCAATTTGCCAATTTCATTGGTTGTCACCAATTTAATTTCGTTGATAAATTCAATGTGCTTGAGCAGGCAGAAAAAGGTGCGATATTTTTATTGAACAGCCCTTATGCTGCTGACCAAGTCTGGCATCATATACCGCGTATTGAACAGCAAACGATGATAGACAAAAAGATTTCATTTTATGTCATCGATGCTTATAAAGTCGCCAAAGAAACGGGTATGGGAACACGCATTAATACCATTATGCAAACCTGCTTTTTTGCTATTTCCGGTGTATTGCCTAAAGACGAAGCAATTGCAAAAATTAAAGAAGCTATTCGCAAAACATACGGCAAAAAAGGCGAAGATGTTGTACAACAAAACTTTGCAGCCGTTGATGCGACTTTAGCTAATTTGCATCAAGTCAACGTGCCGGTACAAACTGATCCTTCTGCACATGATTTAGCGCCGCCGGTCAGCGCCACTGCGCCAGCCTTTGTGCGTAAAGTGGTTGCGGCCATTATGCTAGATAAGGGTGATCAATTACCTGTTAGCGCATTCCCACCGGATGGCACTTATCCGACAGCAACAACCCAATGGGAAAAACGTAATGTTTCTCTAGACGTTGCTCAATGGAACGAAGGGCTTTGTATACAATGTGGCCGATGTAGCGTCGTTTGCCCGCATGGTGTTATTCGCGTGAAGCGATATGACGAATCGCAACTGCAAGGTGCGCCAAAAAGCTTTAAAGCGGTTGCCTTACGAGAGAAAACGCCCACCCCTAAAAAATTCACATTACAAATTTATGTGGAAGATTGCACGGGGTGCAATTTATGTCATCAAACTTGTCCAGTTAAGGATAAAACCAATGACAAACTACGGGCGATTAATTTGCAATCAAAAGAGCCGATCTTAGAAGCAGAGCGAGAAAATATCGCTTTCTTTGAAAAAATAAACGCCGATGATCCACGCGTATTGCATATTAATTCATTAAACAACCTGCAGTACTTACCGCCTTATTTTGAGTTTTCTGGCGCTTGTGCCGGTTGTGGTGAAACCCCTTACGTGAAGATGATCAGTCAATTATTTGGTGATCGCATGTTGATTGCCAATGCGACAGGCTGTTCTTCTATTTACGGCGGAAATTTACCCACAACGCCTTGGAGCGTCGATCCAACAGGACGAGGTCCCGCTTGGGCGAATTCATTATTCGAAGATAATGCGGAATTTGGGTTAGGCTTTCGGCTGGCGGTAGACAAACAAGCCGTTGCAGCTGTTGAATTAATGCAAGCATTCAAGGCGGAATTAGGCGAAGCACTCGTCAATGATCTACAGACTCATGTGAATGCCAATACTGACCCATTGATTGCTGAGCAACGCCAACGCATTGAAACGTTGAAAGCAAAATTGCAGACAGTCAAAGATCCACGGGCGGCGCACTTATTATCGTTAGCGGATTATTTGGTCAGACACAGCGTTTGGATTATGGGCGGTGATGGATGGGCTTATGACATCGGTTATGGCGGATTAGACCACGTTCTATCGACGGGGAAAGACGTTAATATTTTGGTCATGGATACCGAAGTTTATTCCAATACGGGTGGACAAGCTTCTAAAGCAACCCCATTAGGTGCTATTGCTCGTTTTGCTGAAGGTGGCAAGCGGACCTCTAAAAAAGAGCTGGGCTTAATGGCTATGACTTATCAACATATTTATGTTGCTCAAATCGCCATGGGGGCCAATCCATTACAGGCGTTGAAAGCGATTAAAGAAGCGGAAGCATTTGATGGACCTTCTTTGATTATTGCTTATAGTCATTGTATTACGCACGGCATTCAGATGGAAATGGGTATGGATTTACAAAAAATGGCTGTTGAATCGGGTTATTGGCCATTATTCCGATACAACACGGATCGCGTGAAAGAAGGATTAAATCCGTTCGTATTAGAGTCTAAAAAACCGACAGTGGCATTCAAAGATTACGTGATGAAAGAAACCCGTTTCAAAGGGTTATTTAAAATGCATCCCGAGTTAGCACAGCAATTGCTCGAAGAGACGCAAAAAGAAATTGAGCGTCGTTGGGCTATGTTTGAAAAAATGGCTGCAGCCACTTAAGGAAATGTTGTTGATCGTGTTATGGGGACAGGTTTATAGCCTGTCCCTTTTTTTTGCGCTGTAAAAAAAAGGATTAATTAACCTGAGTTCGGAATAACGGAAAATAAGCAAGCGATCGGATTGCTTTATTGTTTTCGCTCATGAGTCGAGCTTTGTTATCTCGTGGCTTATTCTCCGTCATCCCGCGGCTTGACCGCGGGATTCAGTAAAAAAGTAGTCGCGCGACCTGTTCGTCAAATGGAGCCGTCCACTTGACGTAGTCGTATAACGATGTCTTGCTCAAGCCCTTCAATCGTTTTTAAAGAATAGTCATTTCGGTCTACGTAAAATTCCCGGAATTACAAAACGTCATTATGAAGATATCATTCTCTTACTCCACAATCCTTAATCGTTGTAGTATGATTGATGGTAATAATTAAAGTGTGAGGGGGTATGGTGATGGCGGATAAAATTTTAACTTGTGACGTCGCTATTTTAGGGGCAGGGCCAGGTGGTTACACGGCCGCATTTCGTGCTGCTGACTTAGGTAAGCATGTCATTTTGATTGAAAAAGAGGAAAGGCTGGGTGGCGTTTGCTTAAATATCGGATGTATCCCATCAAAAACTTATCTGCATACTGTTAAAGTAATTGATGACGCATTGGATTTATCCGACAAGGGAGTTGTTTTTCAAAAACCTACCATTGATCTAGCGGCTTTGCGAAGCTGGAAAAATAAAGTGGTGTCGCGCTTAACAATGGGATTAGCGGCATTGGCCAAGCAGCGTAAAGTGGACGTGATTCGAGGCGTTGGACAATTTATTTCTCCGCAAGAAATCAAGGTCGATACGTCGGACGGGGTCGTCACGATTCGATTTCAATCGGCGATTATTGCGGCGGGATCATCGCCCAGAAAACTCGATTTTTTGCCTCAAGACCCTCGTATCCTCGATTCAACAAGCGCGCTTGAATTGCCGATTTCAAGCGGTCGCCTATTGATCATGGGCGCGGGTATCATCGGGTTGGAAATGGCAACCGTGTATAGTCAATTGGGATTGGAAGTGATGCTCGCTGACATCGTGCCGCAAATTATTCCAGGCGCGGATAAAGATTTAATCATGCCCGTACAGCGCCGTTTGCAAAAGCATTGCCAATATTGGTTGGAATCCAATATTAAAGCCGTCGAACCCAAAGCTGATGGGCTGTATGTCACTGTAGAAAGAAATCAAACGCAAGAAACACAGCGATTTGATGCGGTATTGTGCGCAGTAGGTCGCGTGCCGAATGGCCATTTGATCGGCGCAGAAAAAGCCGGTATTTTTGTTGATGAACGCGGATTTATCCGTGTGGATAAACAACAACGCACAAATGCGCCACCTATTTTTGCGATCGGTGATGTGGTTGGTAACCCGATGTTGGCGCATAAAGCGGTTTACGAAGGGCATATTGCTGCAGAAGTGATTGTGGGTTTGCCCAGCGCATTTCATGCAAAATGCATTCCATCGGTTGCTTATACGGATCCTGAAATCGCGTGGGTAGGGTTGACTGAGACGGAAGCAAACGCTAAAGGAATTCCTTATAAAAAAGCCGTGTTTCCTTGGTTAGCTTGTGGGCGAGCATTAAGCATCAATCGATCCGAAGGCTTAACGAAATTACTCTGTGATGCTGAAGGAAAAATTATAGGGGCGGGGATTGTCGGTGTGAATGCCGGCGAAATGATTGGTGAATTAGCCTTAGCCATCGAGCGAGGGTGTACGGCAAAAGAGATCGCAGAAACGATTCACCCACACCCGACATTATCGGAAACGGTCATGATGGCGGCGGAAGTATTCGAAGGGACAGTGACAGATTTACCGCCAAAGAAAGCGTGAAGTCGAGTTGCATGTTATTGTCGTTTCGCAGCTTGATCGGCGGGCTTCAGGCCTTCTTTCAGATTTCAGCAATACGTTGAGAGACGGCAATATCGCATCATTCTGGATAAGAGAAGAATTCTAGAAATACGTTTTAACGCGCTTGAAAATGAAGGATAATTTATGAGTTTATTCAACCAATTAAAAAAAGAACTTCAACAAAAACAAAGTATTGAAAAAGCAAAAATATTGCAGCGTTTTTTTAAAACAGGTCCGGGAGAATATGGAGAAGGCGATGTTTTTTTAGGTATCAC
>MGXH01000003.1 GCA_001801305.1 Gammaproteobacteria bacterium GWE2_42_36 | reverse complement strand
TCGCCGATCAAGGCAATATCCGTCGCTTGTAATTCAACTGCCTGACCTTTAGCGGGAGACGCCGACAAAGTGCCTGCCACACGCACGGCACAACCGGCCGTCAAATGTAAAACAGTGGATTCATAATTCGGCAACGTATTCGGCGCAATAATCTGCAAGGGATGAAAACACGACCCATCCGTGATAGCGATAAAAGAAATCCCAGCTTTAGAATCGCGGCGCGTACGCACCCACCCTTGCACAACTACTTCAGCGCCTATCGCCCTTTTCTCGGCGAGCACTTCTGAGATAGAAACAGTTTGTGATAACATCGATCTTCTCCGCGTTATTTTAACAAAAAATTAGGATGCTGACATGTTACCAATGAAGCGCATCACGTGCAATCAAGACGTCATTGTCGTTGATGCCATCGGACCTGAATTTTGAATATGAAAATTAGATTTTAGATTAACACAATCATTGTTTTACGAGATGAATTCGGGCGACCCCTGTGGTCGCCCAAGCGTCCATAAGGGGCCCCTACCGAGCATGGGATTAAAAAAATAATCACCTAATCAATCCATTGTCCTTTGCGTTTTTTATCCAACACTCAGATCCATCGAAATGATACAGTTATGCTCATGGTCTAGGAGTGGACGGCCCCTCAACAGACGGCGCAGCAGGTGCGGTGAACACAGGTAGCGGCGCAGACGCTGGCGGCGTAGGCGCGGCGGCGTCAAACGCATATGGCGGCGGCGCAGCAGTTGCCAAAGTCATAACCGCTGTCGTCGACGAAGTTGTTACCGAAGGCGTTACTGTTGGTGGAACCGTTGGCTTTTTGAAGCTCAAAGCCGCTTCTCGATCTATCGCTATATCATAGCTTTCCGCCTCACTAAATAGTAATTTTTCTGATTCCGTCGGTCGCATTCTATGTTGGTATCTTTCTATGTTTTTTCTAACCTCGTGACCAAAAGCAAATTCGCTAAAAAAAGTTGCTAAAAAATCTCTAACAGGATTTCGATGCGCCATGAGCGCCTGCTGAGTTTCTAAATTTGCTAATTCTTTTTTATATACTGCAATCGAATTTTGCATTTCTAGGTCTGTCATATCAACGCTACTCGGCAAACCCTGTAGTATCCGATCAATAGCCGCTCGTTTTCTCTCACTAATTGCATCTTTACCCGTCAGCCTCTTCTTGTACTCTGTCCATTTGTCTCGGGTGCGATAAAAATTGTGAGTAGAAGTAAACGCTTCTGTGCTTCCTCGAACCCGTGTTGTGGATGAATCTGGCGTGGTGAAAGAGTCTACGTTTGTGTCGTGTCCTATCAAACAGTTAGCAGCAACTACAGGATCAGAGGCTTCGATGATGATACCTCTGTTCCCATCTGTTAACAGCCCCTCTCTATTTAGAGCATCCAATGCATAAGCGACAAGTTCGGGATTTAGATGGCCTTTGACAGCCTCTCTGTTCTCATCTGTTAATAGGCCATATTTATCACCTAAGTAACGCCATCTATCTAAAAGACACAATGCTCGAGCGACACTTACGGGATCCTCATGACCTTTGACAGCCTCTCTATTCTTATCTGCCTTTCCGCTCCCACCTGTTAATAGGTCACCGTCACGCAACACGAACAATGCATGCAAGGCATCGTCTGGATTAACAGAATCCACAATAACATCAAAGTTTTCCTGCTGGCAGAAGTTAAAGCGAATTAAGCTCTCAATGGGTTGACGATATACCTCTTTGAATGTGCTCAAAAAACTTTTATACACGGTAGTATCCCTGCCGCCAAACAAAAAACACTGAAGAATTTTAAAAGGATTGTTTCTATCGTCAGGTGAAAGCGCTTGTATCTCTTGTATCGCACGATGTTTTTCGGTGGTCGATGCTAGGCTCTGTTCGTACGTACGCAACGCATCATTCAGCGTGTCTTGCCACGAGTCGACCATATAATGAAACATAACTTACTCCTATTTCCAAAATAACTGCTCAATACATTTCTCAATCACGAACTGCACAAAGCATAAACCTCGTATAAAAATACTATACACGTCTCAACTATAGAACACTTTTCCCAATTGCGCCGTTAAAAATGCGCCTATGCGTTAAAAAAATTCTTGCGTATTTTGCTCCTCATCATTCCAGTGTGAATTTTTATCTGAAATCTATGAGATGATAGCTAAAAAAACAGGGGGCTTTGATGCCCCATGTTATCAATGGACTCACAATGGATTCACCTCCTAGACAAGCATAAAAATTAGATTTAATCTATGATCTCATTAAACACTAGGGAGAGTGAATTATATGCCATTAAAATCCGGGTCATCTCAAAAAATTATATCTGACAATATTAAAGAGTTGATGGATACAAAGCCTTCTAAGGCTCGCGCTAAAGGAATCTCAACGCTTGCTAAAAAACGGGGAATTACGCCTAAGGAAGCCAAACAAAAACAAGCGATCGCGATTGCCATGACCAAAGCCAGACAGTCCAAACGTAAAAAAAAGTAAGCGCTCGTGAACGCAAAGGAAACATATTTTTGCCTCCTCCTGATCGTGGCAAATATAATTCCATGCAACAATATCTCTCTTGACCTTCGCACCAATCCCAGTAATCATTTCGCCAATTTTTAATGACTGGGATTTTAATATGATGCCTTCTTCATCGCCTCAACCTAGAAATAAGTCCGATTGGCTTTGGAATAACCGTTTGAGCTTATTATGGTTGTGTCTAGCTGCTGTCATTATTTTATTCGCCCTGCTCGGCGCGAAAGAACTCTGGACACAAGAATGGCGTTGGGCAAACATTCCACAACAAATGCTGTTACGCCATGATTTTTTCCACCCCTATTTAGGTGGCGTGCCTTATTACGACAAACCGCTCTTGTCTTATTGGTTTATCATCGGTTTTTCCTATTTGCTCGGCTCGCTCAATTTATGGGCCATTCGATTACCGAGCGCAATCGCTGGCTTGATTGTTATCTTATGCACTGTATCGATTGGAAAAAAATTATCTTCTCGCTCGACGGGTTTGATCGCAGGATGGCTACTGATCACAACGTATTACTTTATTTTTTGGTCACGCGTCGGCAATAGCGATATGCTCAATTTGGCAGGCATTATGCTCGCGGTATGCTGGTACTTCAAAAACCAACATAAAACCAGCTTTTTATCCTACCTCGTGTTTTGCGTGATTTTATCAATTGCCTCACTCGTTAAAGGATTGATCGCCCCGGCGTTGACACTCATCGCCTTGTTACCGCACTTGTTATACCAATCGACTTGGCAAAAACATCTGAACAAAAAATTATTGCTGGCCGCTCTCGTTGCGGGCTTGTTTTATTTGATTCCCTTTGCCATTTCGACCTATATCAACCCGCACGGCTATGCTGAAAGCGGATTACGCGAAGTACTGCAAGAAAATATCCTACGCTATATTCATCCTTTCGATCATGTTGAACCCTTTTATGTTTATTTTATTTATCTGCCGACTTATCTCTTACCTTGGACGATTTTCTTCATCCCTGCTTTGATTACATTTCCTAAACGATGGAGAACATTATTGACGGGTGAGCGTTGGTTTTTTTGGTCAACCGCCTTTATTTTCATTTTTTTAACCATCAGTGGTTCGCGACGTGATTATTATATTTTACCGATTTTGCCTTTCGCGACTTTATTAACCGCTGAATGGATCCACGCAAGCTTCATAAAAAATGGCGCCATTTATCGCCTGGCAAAAAAATCCTTTCTCATTGTTTATATCTTTTTAGCTGGCTATTTTATCGTCGCAACGCCCATCGCTTATAGCGGCGGTGGGCCCGAAGTATTCGTCAAGCATGTTAAACAAATCGCCGAAAAAACGACTCCCTGGTCACAATGGCATTTCGTCTTATTAGATACACGCAGTAATTTATCTTTTTACTTACATTCATCCTATTTTGTCGATATTCAAAAAGCCTCTGAAGAAACTGATACCCATCCGACACGGGAAAATATTCTGAAAAGTTTCCCCCAATTAACGGCCACAAAACCCGATACGATTTTATTTATCGGCGAAAACTTTTTTGAGCCGATCAAAAACGATGTCGCTGATCGCTATACCGTTCTTTATTCGCCGCTCAATCGAAAAGATCAGTGGCTCAAAGATAAGCCCGATGATTTACCGGTGGCATTGATTCCGAAACAGCGTATTTCGGGTACTGAGCCGCATGACTAAAAAAAATATCAATCGACTTTTTTACGCGTTCATCACGTTCCATCTTTTTTGTTGGACGATCTTGCCCACTTTTTTACGCTACACTCTCCCGCTCGATGCCATGGAAGGCACAACATGGGGACGACAACTATTCTGGGGTTATGATAAAAATCCTTTTTTAAATGCGTGGCTCACTGAGCTCGCTGTTTTTCTCGGCGGAAAAAGCGGTTGGCTCATTTATGCGTTTGGACAATTGTGTGTCATTGCCTGTTTTTGGGCAGTCTATCAGTTGGGTAAAAAAATGCTCTCGCCGCTCTATGCCCTCATCGCGGTTTTGCTGTTAGAAACCATGTCCAATTACAACATCGACGCCATTGATTTCAACGATAACACCTTACTCCTCGCTTTTTGGGCCTTGATCATTTATTTTTTTTACAAAGCCCTTCAGTCGCAAAAGATAAAAAATTGGGTCGCTGTCGGTGTTTTTTCTGGGCTTGCGATGATGGCAAAATATTTTATCGTCATGCTATTTATCCCGATGGCTTTATTTTTAATCATCAATCCAATCGCTCGCCAAAGTTTCAAACAAAGGGGCCTGTACCTGGCCAGTTTGATTTTTATATTCATCATTTTGCCACATGCATTGTGGCTCAGCACACACCATTTCATCACGCTAACCTACGCTTTTGCTCGAACACAACATCCCGCAAACTGGGTCATGCACATCAAATATCCGCTGCACTTTACTTTATCTTACCTGGGCGCCAGCATCCCTCCGCTCATGCTTTTTTTCGCCCTGAAAATCGGCTGCCATACGAAGACATCCAACCTCGTTGAAAGAAAAATTTTACCGCCCTTTCAATGGCAGTTTTTGATTTATTTAGGGGTGGCCCCATTTCTGTGCGTCATTTTACTGTCCTTTTTAACCGGCATGGCGTTACATGTGGGCTGGGGACAGCCCTTATTATCGCTGGGGGGATTAGTGTTACTGGCCAGGGTTCAGCCTGCCGTCACACAAAAGCAATGGAAACGATTTTTAGCCATTTTTTACAGCGTTTTTTTCGCTTTACTCATCGGCTATGCGATTTCCTTAATGAATGCGGGTGATAGCGCCAGCGCCAACTACCCCGGCCCCATCATCGCCAATCAGCTCACACAACAATGGCATGATCGCTACCACACAACACTCACTTACGTCGTCGGTCCACGATTTGATGCCGGCGCTGTTTCATTTTATTCGACAGATCGACCTGCCGTTTATATGGATGCCGATCCCCTTTCGAGCTTTTGGATTGACGAAAAAACTCTCTCTAAAAAAGGTGCGTTATTTTTATGGCTGGGCAGTCTTCATGATGAACCTGCAGATTGGGCGCGACGATTCCCTCATTTGATCGATCCACAAACCCTATTCATTCCTTGGATGCGAGATAAAAAAACAAAACCTTTACAACTGAGTATTGCGTTTTTATCGCCACAAGATAGACTTAAAATAGTTAACCATGACCGCCCTAAAAAATAAGCTGTAAATCGCCATGACTGAAACGCAACAACTCACTTTAGCGCTCGCACTGAAAGATCCCAAAACGCTATCCAATTATTATGTCGGCAATAATCGCGAAATATTAAATGCTTTGCACCATACTGCAACGGGACGTGGCGAGCATTTCCTCTATCTTTGGGGACCAGAAAAAGTCGGTCTCACGCATTTATTGCAAGCATGCTGTCATACGGCTTCACAAAAAAAATTGACGACGATCTATATTCCGCTCGCGGATTTAGACACCTTCAATCCTGCCCTGTTTGAAAATCTCGAATCCTATCATTTGATTTGCATCGACGATTTACATCAAATCGCACAAAAACGCGATTGGGAAGAAGCCTTTTTCCATTGTTTCAATCGCATCATCGACGCTAAAAAACGACTCATCATCACCGCACGCAAAAAGCCGCAATCACTCGGATTAACATTGCCGGATTTAACCTCGAGATTGTCCGCCGGAATCATTTATCCATTAAAACATCTGACTGATGACGAAAAAATGCACGCGCTCATTGAGCGCGCAAAAGCAAGAGGCATCGAGTTATCTTCGGAAGTTGCACAATTTATTCTACATCGATATCCTCGAAATCTCGGCGCTTTATTTGATGCGTTGGATATACTCGATCGCGCCTCATTAGAGGCAAAGCACAAATTAACCTTACCTTTTGTCAAAAAAATTTTAAAATTGTAAATAAAATTTACAGACGCTCACAAAAAACACCGGTACAATTGCTCACATCGTAAGCAAACATTACCCTAAGCAGGACGTGAGGATTCTCATGATAAAAAATAAGGAAATCATTTACGAACAACCGCTCAATGAGCTCATTCGCGTCACAATTCGTTTAGAACATTTATTGAGCCAACTCGCTATTTATCTATCCTCCACTTCTGATCGCCATACACAAACCATTATGCATTTAATGGTCGATTTATTAAATTTGCTTGATCGTCCTGATTTAAAATCGAAATTAACCCAAGAATTTACACGCCTGACAACCGTCCTTGCGCAAATACCGCCGAGCGCCTCTCACATTAACCGAAAAACATTAACCACTTTAATGGGAGAACTGAAACGCCTCAGCCAACATTTTCTTCATACCCCAGGAAAAATTGCAAATACCTTGCGTGAAAATGATTTTTTAGCCGCTCTAAGACAATACTTAATGAGCCCAGGGGGAGATTCGTGTATCGATGCCCCTCACTATTTTTATTGGCTGAATCAACCGGCTGACACACATCACAAGCAAATTCAGACCTGGATGGGAAATTTCGAAGAAATTCAAGCGGCGACAACGTTATTGCTTAAAATCGTTCGTGATAGCACGGAACCCGAAGAAGTCACCGCCACAAACGGTTTCTTTCATACTAATCTCGACCCGCAAGCCTCCGTACAATTGATTCGCGTCACGTTACCCACGAGTGAAAAATTATATCCAGAAATCAGTGTCGGTCGACATCGTATCAGCGTGCGTTTTGTCATCCCCGATATGAATAAACGCCCAGCGCAGACAACAAAAGATATCTGCTTTAAATTAACCAAATGCACTATTTAACCTGAATTCAAGATAAAAAGGCGTTTATTCCAATCGCATGTGTGGAAATAAAACCACATCCCGAATCGATGGCGAATTGGTAAACATCATCGCAATCCGATCAACGCCAATCCCCTCTCCCGCTGTTGGCGGCATCCCGTATTCTAATGCGGTGATATAATCTTCATCATAATACATCGCCTCTTCATCACCCGCTTCTTTTGCTTTGACTTGTTCTTTAAAACGTTCTGCTTGATCTTCTGGATCGTTTAATTCCGAAAAACCATTGCCCATTTCTTTGCCTGCCATAAAAAATTCGAATCGATCCGTAATAAATGAATTCTGATCATTGCGGCGAGCGAGCGGCGATACTTCGGCAGGATAAGCCGTAATAAACGTCGGCTGCGCTAAATGATGCTCGACTGTTTTTTCAAAAATCATCGTTTGAATTTTACCCAATCCAAACGAGGAATCGACCGCTAATCCTAATTTTTCTGCGAGCTGTCTTGCCGATTCCAGCGTATCGATATCGTGCGCCTGAACACTCGGATTGTAATGCAAAATAGAATCCCGCAATGTCATCCGTGCAAACGGCTTGCTAAAATCAAAAGTAATATCCTGATATACGATTTCCGTCGTGCCTAAAAGATCGAGCGCCAACGTTTTCAATAAATCTTCTGTCAGATTCATGAGATCTTGATAATCCGCATAAGCCATATAAAATTCAAGCATCGTAAATTCCGGATTATGTTGTGTCGACACACCTTCATTGCGAAAATTTCGATTTAATTCAAACACACGTTCGAATCCGCCGACAACCAAACGTTTTAAATACAATTCCGGCGCAATACGTAAATACATTTTCATATCCAGCGCATTGTGATGCGTCACAAAAGGTTTGGCTGCAGCGCCGCCCGGAATCACTTGCATCATCGGTGTTTCCACTTCGATAAAATGATGCCGCGCTAAGTACTGACGAATCCCTTCAACAATTTTCGATCGCATGATGAAAACCCGACGCGATTCTTCGTTCGTAATCAAATCTAAATAGCGCTGACGATAGCAAGTTTCTTTATTGGCCAACCCGTGAAATTTATCCGGCAAAGGTCGTAATGCTTTTGTCAATAAAACCACTTTTTGAGCATGAACCGACAGTTCGCCCGTCTTCGTTTTAAATACGAATCCTTCAATGCCCACAATATCGCCTAAATCCCACTCTTTGAAAATATCATAAACGCCTTCAGGCAAATCTTCTTTACGTAAATAAACCTGCATACGCCCAGACATATCTTGAATTTGCAAAAAACTGGCTTTGCCCATTAACCGACGCAACATAATACGCCCGGCGATTGCTACGGGGATTTTGGTTTCCGCTAAAGCTTCCGTCGTTAAATGTGCATATTGTTGATGCAAATCACCCACTAAGGCCGTACGGCGAAATTGATTGGGATAAGCATTCCCTTGTTCGCGCAAAGCTTTTAATTTTTTCTTGCGCTGTAAAATGAGTTCATTTTCATCTAAGGTTACGATGGGATCAGTCATACCGTTAATTCCTATTCATCAATCAAAAAGAAATGAAATTATATCATACTCTGAATAAACGCGGAAAGATGAGATAAACAAATGGGGGTGCAATTAAAACAATCAAACAAGCCACTTTAAAATTTCATCTCGTTTTGGGACCGTGCCTGATGATTTTATCTGGCCATCAACAACTATCGCCGGAACAGACAATATACCCAATTTCGCCATCTCAACAAAATCATCGCTATACTGAAGTTCGGCTGCAATATGATTTTCTTTGATAAGATTTTCTACTAATTTTTTTAGTTTATGACAGGTCGTGCAACCAGATCCGTAAACTTTTACTGTTTTCATGGGTAACGACTCCTTCTTTAGCTTTAACTTTCTAGCAACGTAAACCAGCAGACAACGCTGCAAATCAAAAAGTGGCGGGAATAATCCAGTTAAATAAATAGCCCACCAGGATAATCCCTAATGTCACTATCACCAAAAACATATAAATAAGTCGAGGCTTTAATACCTTTCGTAAAATAACCATTTCTGGAAAAGATAACGCAATCACCGACATCATGAAAGCCAACACCGTCCCAATCGCGGCGCCTTTACCAATCAGCGCTTCGACAATCGGCATAATGCCTGCGGCATTCGAGTACAAAGGAATACCCAGTAATACGGCCAACGGCACCGCCCACCAAGCGTGCGCTCCCATCACCAGCCGCATAAAACTTTCTGGGACATAACCATGAATGATCGCGCCGATGGCAATCCCAATTAAAACATAAATCCAAATACGCCGAAAAATATCCATCACAGAACGATAAGCAAATAAAATACGGTCATGCCAACTGATTTTTAGATCCGTTTTTTGCGTCGAGTCTAAATGGATTTTTTTGACCCAATCCTCGATATAATTTTCAGGATGTAGTCTGCCGATAATGAAACCGGCAACGATGGCAATACTCAAACCCGTAACGAGATAAATAGCCGCTATTTTCCAGCCTAATAAACCATAAAGTAATATAAGCGCAATTTCATTCACCATCGGCGCTGAAATTAAAAATGAGAAAGTCACCCCCAATGGAACACCTGCCGATACAAAACCGATAAACAAAGGGACCGCCGAACACGAACAAAAAGGCGTTATAATACCTAACAAAGCCGCTAACACATGGCCCATCACCTCACTTTTTCCGGCCAGCAATCGTCTTGTTTTTTCAACTGACAAAAAAGATCGCAGTAAACCAACCAGATAGACAATGAGTCCCAACAACATAAATACTTTAGGCGTATCATAAAAAAAGAATTCGGCTGTGGACCCCAAACGAGAAGCGGGCTGTATAGAGAGCGCCGTATAGGTTATCCACGTAGAAAATGTTTGGAGATGGGTATAGAGAATCCACCAGGCAACAAAAAAAAGCAAATGCAGCCCGACATACTTAGTGAAGGAAGTAGTCTGTGTTGTGTTCATCTGGCCTCCTGCGTTATTTAATCTGAGTTCAAAACAAGAAAACGCGCCACGTCCACTCATCTTCGAAGCGCTCGGTGAGCGACATTATTCTAACCTGAGTTCGGGATAACGGAAGACACACAAGAGATTGGTTGGCCTTAGCTTGTTTTCGCTCATGAGTCGGGCTTTGTCATCCCGCGGCTTGACCGCGGGATCCAGCAAAAATAGTCACACGACCCGTTCGTCAAATGGAGCCGTCCAAATAACACACTTTCTTATTCCGAAATCAGGTTAGTTTGAAATCGATAGGAGTTTATCAGAAATTAAATGATAAACGATCCCAATTCCTTATTTTTTTGACTTAATCTGACACAACCCCGCTAGCAACGCTTTTAGAGAGAACAAAAATGCGTTACCATTTGCCCCGCAAAATTCGATGATTTAACCCTCATTTAATGTGCTTTTTTTAATTTTTTCCGCGAGGCCTTCATGTCTGGTGCAATTGAATTTGATCTGGATAACTTAAAGAACGTTTTTCGTGAGACTGGATTGCACAATCCACGCGGTGAATTTTATTCTGCTAGAAAGCACAAACATAAGCAGGTTTTTGATTACATCATCCAACTGGAATCTGCCTTTAAAAAATTAAGCACAAAACGCCCTATCGTGATGGTTGATTGCGGTTGTGGCAAAAGCTATCTCTCCTTTATTCTTTATGAATACTGTCGTTCTGTGTTGAAACGAGACATTAAAATCATTGGCATTGACAACAATGCTACGTTAATCGAAAAATGTAGAGCGATTGCTCAAGCGCTGGGTTTTGAGCAGATGGAATTTTTTGATGCATCCGTCGGAGAATTCAAATCAAAAGATCCAGTCGATATTGTTTATTCGCTACATGCCTGTAACACGGCAACCGACCAAACCATCGCCCAAGGTATTCAGTTAGGTGCAAAATATATTTTTTCTGTCTCCTGTTGCCAGCATCGAAATAGACAACTGATAAAAAACCATCCCCTAACAGCACTGACTCGTTTTCAACCTTATAAAGAACGGATTGTGGATATGGTCGGAGACAGCCTGCGTGCACTATTGTTGGAAGAACAAGGCTATGGCGTGAACCTTTTTGAGTTTACCTCGGCAGAACAAACACCCAAAAACATCATGCTAAGAGGCATTAAAAATAAAGTAAAAAAGATCGATAAAGAAAGCGCGCATGCCTCTTATCAACAACTGGTTGAGCTATTTAATTTCTCCCCCGCGCTTGAAGAATACTTGCAAGATGCTTTGACTGCGAAGACAGCTACGCCGATTAACCTGAGTTCGGGATAATGGAAAACAAACAAGCGATTGAAGTAGCTTTATTGTTTTCGTTTATGAATCGGGCTTTGTCATCCCCATGCTTTTTCGCCGTCATCCCGCGGCTTGACCCGCTGGATCCAGCAAAAAAGTAGGCGCGCTAAATCCTCTTCCCTTTTATTGTAGAATTCCAAAAAACAACATACAATCTCTGTGTCTAACTATATCAAAGGAGATTGAACTTATGTCCACGTGGATTTTAGTGGCAAATGCCAGCGAAGCTTGCTTATATCACGGCAAAGGTCTTAAAAGTAAAGAGTTAACGCGCGTTCACGCTTTCTCGCATCCCGAAAGTCGTGAAAAGGGAATTGATTTGACAACAGACGGTCCTGGATCTTTTAAAACCAATCATAGTGCTCGCAGCTCGTATGAAAAAAGTCATCCCAAGGAAGTAGAGGCTGAGTTATTCGCCAAAGAATTGACCGACTATTTAGACAAAGGTCGAAGACAAAATGAATTCGACGACTTGCTCATTTTTGCGCCCGCGCATTTTTATGGCTTGATGCATAAGCATCTTAATAAACATCTCGATTACACAAAGCATCTCGCCAAAGATTATACGAAATGCACCCTCGAAGAATTGGTTAAACATATTGATGCAGAGTTCATTTAGCCTGCTGTAATTCCTGCATTCATTTGTCACGCCGGACTTGCCTGTTTGGGCGCGCCTATAAAAGGACACCCAAACAGAAATGCGATAGCGCTAAATTATTCGTAACTACCCAGGTGAGATCGTGATGATAAAAGAACATTCAAAAGATGAACGTTCCTGTGAGCGTGCTGAGTAGTTACAATTATTCTTGCGAAAAAACCGCTATCTACTATACTTCGCCTGCTCAACTTTTGAACTTAAAAATAACGGCAATAATAACAAGAGAACGCTAATGAAAAAATTATTCTTTTTGCTCCCCTTGACTTTCCTATTGTCTGCTTGTGCAACAATCATGACTGGCATGCATCAAATCGTCACCGTCAAAGTCATCGACAAAGACACACAAGCCACTATCGAGAATCCAAAATGTATTATCACAAGCGCTTATGATAATGAAACCACAGCATCGGGAAATCCGATTAACGCTATAGCCCATACGGGATACGGCCACTTAGAGGTGAATTGCGTGAAAGAAGGCTATCAACCGACCGTGCAAAATTATAATCAAAGTTTTAATCCATGGACTATTGCTGACGTCTTGCTCTGGCCAACATTTTTCGTCGATTTCGCCACGGGCGCTGTCATTCGCTATCCAACGGATGTAACCGTCACGATGAATAGGAAATAATAACGACATCAGACTGGGCATCCGCGCAGGGCAACTTTTTTTGTAATCGTCTAATTTTTAAACGCCGCACATCGGGCACGCGCAGCGTGCCCCTACAAAGCGTACATCCCTCACAACATCAACATCTTTTCCAGATAATGAATGTTCGTCAGCCCTTTTTGAAAAACAGGGTCTTGTAAAATTTTCTGTTGCAACGAAATATTTGTTTTAATCCCGTCGATCACCATTTCATCGAGCGCATTCAGCATCCGCGCGATCGCCGATTCGCGTGTTTCACCATACGTAATAATCTTACCGATCATCGAATCATAAAAAGTTGGCACGGTATAGCCGCTATAAATATGCGAATCGACACGCACATGCGGTCCACCCGGCGGATGATATAATGTAATTTTCCCCGGCGATGGTAAAAA
Source organism: Gammaproteobacteria bacterium GWE2_42_36 (assembly GCA_001801305.1). GTDB lineage: Bacteria > Pseudomonadota > Gammaproteobacteria > UBA12402 > UBA12402 > UBA12402. The sequence goes on along the minus strand of MGXH01000003.1, from coordinate 8,619 downwards.
GGTCTGTGGATCTTCTGCAGTAATGCGACATTCAATCGCATGACCTTTAAATCGAATATCCGACTGACTGTAGGGTAACGGCCGCCCGGAGGCGACATACAGCTGCTCATGCACAATATCGAGCCCCGTAATCAATTCCGTCACCGGATGCTCAACCTGAATACGTGTATTCATCTCGATAAAATAAAATTCATCATTTTCATAGAGGAATTCAAACGTCCCAACACCCCGATAATTCATCTCGATACACGCTTTTACGCATAATTTACCGATTTTATCGCGCTGTTCTTTCGTCAAATGCAATCCCGGCGCTTCTTCGAGAATTTTCTGGTGACGACGTTGAATAGAACAATCCCGCTCACCCAAATGCACCGCTTTTCCTTGTCCATCCGACAAAATTTGAAATTCAATATGACGCGGATGTTCTAAAAATTTTTCGATGTAAATCGTATCGTTACCAAACGAGCTCTTCGCTTCTGTCCTCGTTAACGTAATCGAATGCGCCAAATCCTTTTCTTTATGCACGACGCGCATACCACGACCGCCGCCACCGCCGGCTGATTTAATAATCACAGGAAAACCAATTTCCTTCGCGATACGAACGGCTTCGGCATCTTCTTTAATCGGCGCATGAGATCCCGGCACACAAGGCACACCAAATTTTTTCATGGTATTGATCGCCGATATTTTATCGCCCATCAATCGGATCGATTCTGGACGCGGCCCGATAAAAACAAATCCGCTTTTTTCTACTTGCTCGGCAAAATCCGCATTTTCTGCAAGAAAGCCATAACCCGGATGAATCGCTGACGCATTGGTAATTTCTGCGGCGCTAATAATCGCCGGCACATTCAAATAGCTATTTTGCACCGGCGCAGGGCCGATACAAACTGATTCATCGGCCAGTTTAACATGAATCAAATCGCGATCGGCTGCCGAATGCACGGCAACCGTCTGAATTCCCAATTCCTTACAGCCGCGCAAAATACGCAATGCAATTTCGCCGCGATTAGCAATCAATACTTTTTTTAACATATTAAAATCCCCAACAATCCACAAAAAAAGCTCAAGGTGTTTTTCAAGAAGGGCGCGCAGCAACATGCCCTTACGATTTCACGGATGTCACGAAATCAGCAAAGGCTCCCTATCAAAAAAATCCATCGCGCAGCAACGACCTCGACCCTCTATTTATTCCGCTTCAATCACAAAAAGTGGTTGATCATATTCGACTGGCTGACCTGTTTCGACCAAAATCGCCTTCACAATTCCACCGCGATCCGATTCAATTTGGTTAAACATTTTCATCGCTTCGACAATACATAACACATCCCCACGTTTGATGCGCTGTCCAACTTCAACAAACGCTTTTCCGCCCGGTGAAGACGTCAAATAAAACGTGCCGACCATCGGCGAGTTAATCGTATTTTTACCATCGCATGGCTGCGGCGTTGTAATGGTTGTCGCAACAGTCGTGGTCGACGGCATTCTGGCTATTTGTTCTTCCGAAATACTCACCGGCGCACAATATTGCGGCGTTGTTTGATACTGAAAATGGTGATTGTCGAGTTGCTTGATACGGATGGATTCATCGCCTTTTTTTACTTCGATTTCACCAATGGTCGCTTCTTTCATGAGCTTGATGAGTTTTCGAATTTCTGTTATATCCATAGTAGAATCTCTTTTAAGTTATAAAAACCAGCGCATTTTGCCTGAGATTCGAAGGAGTGTCTAGGTAAGAGAAAGAGTCGGGCTTCGTCATCCAGCGACTTGATCGCGGGATTGACCGTCACGACAACCCAATCACGCGCCCTGTCTCAACATCCAAATCAACATCATAAAATCCCGGACGTGTGGATAAGCCCGGCATCATCGTCATCTCCCCTAAAATCGGCACCAAAAATCCTGCGCCGACACTCACCCGCACTTCGCGCACGGGCACAATAAATCCACTCGGCGCGCCTTTTAATTTCGCATCATGACTGAAACTCAACTGCGTTTTCGCCATGCAAATCGGCAACGAACCAAATCCTAACTTTTCATACTGCGCGATTTGTTTGAGCGCAAGCTCCGTATAATCAACCCCCGCCGCACCATACATTTCTTTGGCAATCGTTTCGATTTTTTCTGTAACGCCCTTTTCCAACGCATATAAAAATTTAAATTGATTCGGCCGTCGACACGCTTTAATCACGGCTTTACCCAACGCGATCGCCCCGGCACCTCCTTTCGCCCAATGATCGGACATCACTGCATCTTGTGCGCCTGCCTTTTTCGCGATTTTCTTAACCAACGTAATTTCGGCATCGGTATCATGCGTAAAGCGATTGATGGCAACCACAACCGGCACGCCAAATTTAAGCGTGTTTTCAATATGCCGAATTAAATTACAACATCCTTTTTTCAATAAATCTAAATTTTCTGTCGTGTATGCAGCGTCCAAAGGCTTTCCGGCCACCACTTTCGGCCCACCCCCATGCATTTTCAAAGCACGAATCGTCGCAACCAGCACCACTGCGTCTGGCACTAATCCGCTGTATCGACACTTGATATCGAAAAATTTTTCCATTCCCATATCGGCGCCAAAACCCGACTCGGTAATCACATAACCCTCTTCACCAACAAGTTTCAGCGCAATTTGATCGGCGATAATCGAAGAATTCCCGTGCGCGATATTCGCAAAGGGCCCCGCATGCACAAATGCCGGCGTCCCCTCGAGCGTCTGCATCAAATTCGGCATGAGCGCATCTTTCAAAAGTACCATCAGCGCGCCCGTCACGCCTACATCGTCGGCAGTGATCGGCTCGCCTTGCCGGCTCATCCCAATCACCATGCGCGCCAGTCGATCGCGCATATCCGCTAAACTCGTCGACAATGCCAAAATCGCCATGATTTCGCTCGCTGGCGTAATATCAAAGGCTGTTTTGCGCATCATGCCTTTTTCATCTTTGCCTTCGCCAATCGTGATGCCTCGCAAAAATCGATCGTTCGTATCAATCACGCGTCGACATAAAATCGACGCCGGATCGAGATTTAATCGCACAAAACGCGCACGCTCTTCAGTCGTCAACGCATTAGCCTCGGTTTTTTGAATCCCGAGTTTTTGCAAACGCCGCAACATAATTGTCGTTAATTTGCGCTCGCCTGATTGATTCATCGGACATAATCGATCAAATAAGCTTTCGTCGGTTTCAATCGATTCATGCAAAATCCGCGCGTCAATCGCCGCCGCGAGCAAATTATTTGCGGCCGTGATTGCGTGCATATCGCCCGTCAAATGTAAGTTGAAATCTTCCATCGGAATGATTTGACTATACCCACCGCCCGCCGCACCGCCTTTAATGCCAAATGTCGGTCCCAGACTCGGTTGACGAATACACGTCATCACACGCTTATTTAAATAGGCGCCGAGCGCTTGGCTTAAACCAACGGTCGTCGTGGTTTTGCCCTCACCCAAAGGCGTCGGCGTAATGGCGGTCACATCGATGTATTTGCCATTCGGCACATCTTTCAGCCGATCGCGCACAGATAAAGCCACTTTCGCCATCGCATGACCGTACGGAATGAATTCCTGGGTTTCTAGCCCTAACGCTTTAGCTATTTTGGCAATAGGAACTGGCTGAACTGATTGTGCAATATCCAAATCGCTAGGAACGGGTGTTTTGAGCTCGATTTTATGTGCGGTTTTGAATTTTTTGCTGGATGCCAAAGATGACATATCGAAACTCCCCGTTGTGAAATGAAAGACGCATTGTGAGAGAGTTTATCCAAATTTTCCATCAATTTTTTGCGAGAATCCTGTTTCACTGCTATTATTTAACAGCAATATTATATATTACATTATTGTCATTCCGCGGCTTGACCGCGGAATCCAGTTTTTCTGGAAAAGAAGACGAGATCCAAAAAACAGAGAGGGGGATTTTATGCAAGCAGGCCCACAACCACAAATACCGGCAGGACAAGCAGCTCCGGCAGCAATACCACTACCAACTCTACAACAAAAACAACGTGCCGCAGCGATTATTGTTGCTTTGTCTCGGCAGGCAGAGATTCATGGTGATGCTAATGCTCGCCTTCCGTTTCCAGCAATAGCACCTAACTTTCCAGCCAATAATGATGTGGGCAACAATGATGCAAACGGTTGGGGCTGGTTGTATAAATTAATAGCCGGATCCACGCCGCTTGACAATCCTGACCCAAAGGTTGCCATTGCGGGCGCCAGAGCCCTGCTCACAGGAAATTTACCCGATGGTACCAATAACTGGAAATTTAACCAGCGTATAGCGGGTGCGGATTTAGCCGCTGCCGCCAGAACAGCTATTATCGATGCCTTTTTACCCGCTATCGACCCTGCTCACCCTCTACCTGCTTCTCGCGCTGGGATTGATCCGTTTGTGGTTCGTTTACACCCCGAAGCAGCCGTGGTATTCAATGCTATCGCTGCCGCTCATCCTGACATTGATGAGGACAAACGAAATACTCTATTAAACCAATTGATTGGTATCAATTTCAAACATGATTCCGCTCCAGCAGCTGTCAAGCACGCCATTGAAGCAGTATTTCCAGCGCCAAGAGCAGGAGCCGTTGCTGGCGCTATTAATTTACATGACGAGCTTCCTCGTCTTCTAAACTTGGGTTCGATCGCTCAAGCACAAACGCAAGCACAAGATGCTCAAACAACAGCGGCGGTAGCAGGAGCAGCAGAACCTCCAGCGGTTACTGATCTAAAAACTCGTTGTGAAAATATTCAAATTGCTCGCGCCCTCATCGAAAAATTACAATTAATTGCTGCTTCAGAAGGACTTCAACTGCTTTCGCCAACTGAAATAGCAACCCTTCGAGATAGTTTACTAACTTTAAACCTAGCCGGAACATCCGCCGAAAGTGTTCGCCCTGCAGTTACTACTTTTCTTCATACCCATCATGAATTTGACAGTTTGCTCGATAGCAATGAACCTCAAAAATCTCCTTTATTCCAGCGGCTGAATTTGTCTCCTACCCTTGCAAATCCACTTGCAGATCCTTTGAATGATCTCGACGCTCAAAAAAGAATTATTCATTTTGTTCCACCCCAATCAACGCTCGAAAGCATGCAAATTGCAACCAGCTTTGTGCAATTGATACGAACGTATGCGGAAAATCATGGTTTTCCCCCCGCTATTATTAATGATGCTGCTGGATGGGAAAAGCTCGCCGAACAATTAGCGAAAAATCCTACGAAGCTAACATCTGCTGAAGAAACTTGGAAATTAATTCAAGACAATCTCCCAGGGGGCGGATTACATTTAGGTCAAAACTTCTGGATGGGGCAGAAACGCCAAACGTTGGCAACATGGTTAGGGCTTCCTCCTCCCACGGGTCAAGGTCAAGCAGCTGCAGCTGCAGCTGCACCATATCAAACTGAACCAAACAAACAAGAATTTCTACAAAGGAAACTGACTGGTGAGGAATCTTCTAAACAGGCGATGGCAGATAACATCTGTAAAATTATTGAAGCTTATGCGAAAACATTTCACTTATCTGTCGGCTCAACAAACTTTTATCTTCAATTACATCCCGCATTGATGGAGGAAATTGTACCGGCGCAAGGAGGAGGACAAGCAGCAAAAACTCTTCTTACTTGTACAGCCGCTGAATTACAAGATTTTATCAAAAAACGATTAACGCACGCATCCTGGGCGAAAAACTCACATCATCTTGATGACTCCGGTTTATTTGCATGGCTAAAAATCCGCACAACAGACAACTTTCCAACCGATAGAAAAGTACAATTTGATACTTGCAGCTTGGATGCTAAATTACATGTGGCGTTTACTCGATGGGCTCGATCGTTTGGCTACGCAAAAGAACTCAAACAAGGCAGTTATACTGACCAAACACTACTCGCCCAAATTCAAAAGGGACATGCCGCTGACCCTGCTGGTATAAAACTTGACACCGTTCCCCAACCGGCGCAAGGACAGCCACTATCTCCAGAACAAAAGCGAACTTTGCTCGACCTGTTTCATCGAAAAGCAGTCGAAAGAGAATGGCAATCCGTAAAACAACGAGATGCCTCTTCTTATCTAACTAAATCTTTTCGCGATAACGTTTTCGTCCCACAACATGGCCTGTCGGAAATCGTTCGAGACAAAGATAAAAGCACAATTACACGAAGAGACCCGTCAACCTTAACAAAAACTGAACAAAAAGAAGAAGATACGCGCTTCTTACGCGATGTAACGGCAGAATTAGATGCACTCAAAAAAATGGGTAAGGAATACATTGATTTAAAAGAGCTTGCCGGTACGCTAAGCGGCAAGCCCATGCTACTCATTGGCATCGTGCGCCAAGTTTTAAACAAAGGTTTTAAACTCACTCACGATACAGAACAAACATTGCAACGTGGAACCCTTCAGGATGATCAAACGGCAAATACTGTAACAGAACGTTATGCTCTTAAGGAAAATATGCCAGCACACACCTCCCTGTTAGCAGCTGCTCAGATAGTACAAAAGAAACACTATCGTGAAGATCGGGTACACACGCTGGGAACGGGAGCAGCAGCGGCTGCACAACCCGTCGTCGCCCCTGAACCCTCACACATACGTCCTTTGTTCTCCCGCTAACATTTGAATAGAGGATTGGATCATCGTCATATTTAGATAAGGGCAACGAAAGCGGACCGAAGTAATCCGATCGCACGTCATCCTATGACCGCGGGATCCAGTTTTTTCTCTGGATTGCTTCGGGCACACCTCACAATGACGGGCTGGGGTCTGGATTGCTTCATCGCTTACGCTCCTCGCAATGACGAAGAAATAGACTACTGCGACGCTGCGCGTCTCGAAATGACGATTACGAAGTGACATCGTACTATCATGCTTGTCGGGCAGTTCCCCGCCCAATAAATGTTATCCGAGCGCGGGCGACCTTGATGGTCGCCCAAAAAGTCGTGACGATCAAAATACGCTAAAATGGAATATCATCATCAAACGTATCAGCTGCAGGAGCTGGAATGTCGTTCACTTCATGTGTGGCTTGTGGCATCGCAGCGGCTTTATTGCTCGATCCAGAAGATTGATAACTGCTACCGCCTTGACCCCCATTACCGCCTTTGCTATCGAGCATCACCAGCTCACTGCCGACAATTTCGGTCGTGTAGCGATCTTGGCCGGTTTTATCTTGCCATTTACGCGTACGCAAACTGCCTTCGATATACACTTTATGCCCTTTTTTTAAATATTCTCCGGCAATTTCGGCAAGCCGATTGAAAAACACCACGCGGTGCCATTCCGTGCGCTCTTGCAATTGGCCGCTTTCTTTGTCTTTCCACGATTCACTCGTCGCAATGCTGAGCGTTGCGATAGGGCTCCCGCTCGGCATATACCGCACTTCAGGATCATTGCCCAAGTTACCGACTAAAATGACCTTGTTAACTCCTCTTGCCATACTCATACCCTCTTTTTAGTTTTGAACACACACTGGACTTACGTAAAAAGCGATCTGACGCGTTAAACAAGGGCACGCAGCAGCGTGCCCCTACGGCAATCCTCATCATTGTTCTATGCAATGAATTCGTAGGGGCGACCCTCGCAGTCACCCGAATAGGGCGGACATCTTCGAAGATCGGGCACCCACAAAAGGGGTGCCCCTACGCGCGGATTTCGCATTGCTTATCCAAAACTCAAGCTCGTCACGATCGTAATGAATAGTTACAACATCTTTTCACAATAAGCCAAAAAACTGTTTTTATCATAGCATAGCGATTTTTTGGACGGTACGATTTTTTAGATAATCTTACTTTGTTACCAGTAAGGCAATATGCTTATTTTTAGCCGCTTTTTGTAACAACTTATCTTTCGTCGCCAAGGGGATTTTTAAACGCAGTGCCAATTCCAAATAAGCCGCATCATACGAAATTCATTACTTTCGCCCTTCATCGCGTAACATTTTCCATCATAGCATAGCGATTTTTTGGGTGGTATTGGTTTTTTAGCCCTTAAAAAAATCTGTGCTATACTTCCGCGCTATGAAAAACATTATTATTCGCGGGGCTAGAACCCATAATTTAAAAAATATCGATCTCACCATTCCGCGCGATCAGTTGGTCGTCGTCACCGGTTTATCGGGCTCGGGCAAATCGTCTTTAGCGTTCAATACGCTTTACGCCGAAGGCCAACGTCGTTATGTCGAATCGCTCTCGACGTATGCCCGACAATTTTTATCCGTCATGGAAAAACCGGACGTCGACAGCATCGAAGGTTTATCACCGGCAATTTCGATCGAACAGAAATCGACGTCGCATAATCCACGCTCGACGGTCGGCACCATCACCGAAATTTATGATTACCTGCGTTTGTTATTCGCGCGCGTCGGCGAGCCGCGCTGTCCAACTCATGATTTACCCCTTCATGCACAAACCGTTTCGCAAATGGTCGATAGCGTGATGAGCTTACCGCCCGATACGCGCCTCATGTTGCTGGCGCCCATTGTGCGCAATCGCAAAGGCGAATTTGTGCAGTTGATTGAACAATTGCGCTTACAAGGATTTATTCGTGCGCGCATCGATGGCGAAACGTATGAGCTCGACGCGATTCCCTCTTTGGATTTGCAAAAAAAACATACGATTGAAGTCGTCGT
>MGXH01000002.1 GCA_001801305.1 Gammaproteobacteria bacterium GWE2_42_36 | reverse complement strand
AGCGCAGGGAAAAGCAATAAGCCAAAAAGCAATCAAGCTAATCCGCATTGGTTTTTTTGTGTCTTTCAACCCTCGCAGCGCACCGATGGTTATAAAACGAAAACAATCGATAAATTGAGAAACTCCACCAAAAATAAAAAAGAAAATCGCATAACGCACGAGTTCATTATTTTTAGAATCAGCCACGTTGACATCTAACCCTATCCATTGTTTTGAAAACCCTATAAATACAGACCAAACTGCGATCATAAAAATTGCCCCTAACAACATATTCACATAAGCTGCTCTTTTCACTGCCGCTCTGTCGTTTCTGCCAACGGCTTGACCGACGCGAATAGTAGCCACCTGAGACAAGGCAAAAATGATCATAATACTCGGCCCAATATATTGGCTGAGAATTTGGTAAGCCGCTAATGGGTCAGAGCCAAGCTCCCCCATAAAAAATGTAACGGTAGCAAATAAGGCTACTTCAATCACACTCAAGCAGCCAATAGGCCATCCAATTTTTATTAATTCAATCAAATAATCCGAACTGATCTTTCCAAAATTGGCGAATATGTTAAATGAACGATATCTTGATTTATTAATGTAGACGCCATTACAAATTGCGGCAAGCGTAAAAACTATTGCAAAAGCATATCCTACACCCGCTACCCCAAATTTAGGAATACCAAAGCGACCATAGACGAATACATAGGTAAATAAAATCTCAAAGGGCACTTGCACTAAATTGATCAATAAGACCACACGAGTTTTTGACATCCCTACTAAAAATTGATTCATCACAATCAAGAATGAAAAAGGTAAAATCGCAATGGATATCGTACGTAAATACACTGTTGCCCAGTGAATGATTTCGGGACTTTCATGAGTAAAGCGAAAAACAAAGGGGGATATAAAAATAATAAAATACATCGGCACACTCACCAGGATCGCCAAAACAAATCCCTGTGACACGGCTTTTCTCACGCCCTCGTGATTTTCTGCGCCATAATGTTGTGATACCAGTACGCTAACCGAATTCAATATACCAAAAAAGAAAACGACGAGTGTAAAAAACACGGAACTCCCAAGCGCCATTCCATCTAACGTTGTCTTTCCCAAATGAGCAACCATCAGGGTACCGACAAAACCGCTAGCTGATCGCACTAAATTTGAAGCCATCAGCGGCAAGGATAAAACAAAAGATTGTTTTGTTTCTGAAAAAATCGTTTGCAGCATTTTTTTTTGATTCATTTTGTTATTTCTTCTTATTGAAAGGCACGCTGATGTGTGCGATTCTAGTTTTATAGAAGGATACTTAAATATTCGTTCTACGGGGATATCCGTGTGATTAAACTACGAAAACACAGGCACTTCCATAAAGAAACACTGATCTCTAAAAAAACACCTTAACAAGATCACCGTTGACCTCAATCTTAGTTTTGATTATAGCATGAAAAATAAGAAAAAATTAATCGCTATCAAATAGTTAGGATTTTTATCGCAAGTATTTTTATGTTTGATCACTTTTCCGATGGCAAAAAACCTGCTCTTTTTAAGGCCAATACAAAATTCTTTGTATCGGGTCGCCGAGCCCATTTTGTATAAAACCAATCTAAATAGTGTGCCAGACCAAACTGTTCCCAATTTTCTATTAACCCCAGGTGTTGATTTTTGTCATCATATTGCGTAATCAATGACGCTTTTTCCTCTGGGGATAAAGGATGATACGTATCCCAATGAATAACACTTTTTTCGCTGAGACGTCCTTTTTGAAAACTCGGCTCAACACGCGGATAACCTAATACCAAAGCAATCAAAGGAAAGCAATATTGCTCTGGCAAATTAAGCATTTCAAACACTTTTTTTATATCACGTCGGTGAAGCCCTCGTTGAGTAAACAACGAATCAATCCCTAAACTTTTTGCAGCAATACATGCCGTTTGTGCTGCCATCATCGTATCAGCGCTACCCGTAACAAATCCAATCGCATCACTTATCTCAAACGTATGATTCAAGTGTTTCGCCAACTCAATCAGGCGCGTGAAATCAACACAAAATACCAATAGCGTATCACCAACATATTCGGATAGTTGGCGGATTTTTTCTTTGTCTTTGATAACGATAATCGAATAACTTTGACGTGCCGACGCAGTGGCAGCGCGTATTGCAGCCTGCAAAATAATATCCAGGTATTTATCATCAATTTTTTTATCAGAAAAATCGCCATGAATGGTCCTGAGATGATGAATCGTTTTAATGGTGTCGTTCATATTCATACCTTAAATTAAGTGAGGCCGATTTTAACGCCATGTCAAATACATGGCGCCCCAAGTATAACCTGCTCCAAAAGCCGCCAAAATAAGATTATCGCCCTTTTTGATTTTTCCGGCTCGCTCATATTCGGTTAAACATAAAGGGATGGTTGCCGCCGTTGTATTGCCATAACGATCAATGTTAATAATCACTTTATCTTTTGAAATACCCATGCGTTCAGCCGTCGCATCAATAATCCTTAAGTTCGCTTGATGCGGCACAAGATAAGCCACATCATCAGCGCTTAAATGATTTCTCTGCATGATTTCATAGGCCACATCAGCCATCCCTTTGACTGCCGCTTTAAAAACCGTTTTTCCATCTTGATAGACGTAATGCCATTTATTCTCGACCGTTTGATGAGAAGCAGGATATAAACTACCGCCTGCTTTCATATGCAATGAATTAACCCCACTGCCATCTATGTGCAATATCGCATCCTTAATCCCTTCATCAAGGTTTTCGGTCGGTTCTAAAAGCACAGCAGATGCCGCATCGCCGAAAAGAATACAATTATTCCGATCCGTATAATCCGTAACGGCGCTCATTTTATCTGCCCCAACGACGATCACTTTTTTATACGTGCCGCTCTCAATCAACTTAGCGCCAGTTTGCAGCGCAAATAAAAAACCAGAACAAGCCGCCGAAAGATCAAAACCCCAAGCTTTTGTCGCACCAATTTTATGCTGAACAAAACAGGCCGTAGCGGGACAAGGCATATCCGGTGTAACTGTCGCAACGATAATAACCTCAATTTCTTCCGGTTTTAATGAAGATGTTCTCATTAAATCTTCAATCGCTTTAGCGGCCATATCGCTGGTTGCCCCCTGCTCCATCATTCTTCTTTCTCTAATCCCCGTACGCGAAACGATCCATTCATCGCTGGTCTCTACAATGGACTCAAAATACTTGTTATCTAAAATTTTTTCCGGCACGTACATGCCTACCGCGGTAATCACCGCATGAACAGATCGGTTTGTTTTCATCGTTTAAATGACTCATTTCTCTTGTAAAAACTATTCTAGTATAAACACAGTTTCATCTTACATTCAAACCACAAATACCGCTTAATTGAGCGCGAATGGTTGACCTAAAAAATTATTTCATCGTAATTGATTTATTCGGATAAAAAAATCAGTGATGGGTGGGATTACGCAATAAAAAAACCAATGGCAACATGAGTATAAAACTCCACTCAATAAATGAAAACGCATTCACCATCGCTATCATTTGCGCCTGCCGAGCAAGCTCAAGCGTAATAACGCTCACCGCTTTTGGTGAGTAAAATGAAGAGACATGAAGTTTGTGTAAATAAAACGGCATCGATACGTTATAAGGATTAACAAATCCACTGAGTAAATTCCAGGCTTTTTGTATACCGCGAACATACACCGTCATGCAAATTGAAATGCCAATCGTTGAACCCATAGTACGTAATAAGCTAAATACCCCTGTTGCATCCATGCGAAGATTAGCGGGTAATGTTGAAAACGCTATGACAGAAAGTGGAACAAAAATCAGTCCCAAGCCAAATCCCTGTACGACGGATGGCCAAATAATCCATATCGGACTGATATTAAGCGAATAATAGACAGTCAATTTTACTCCCAAAATACAGATTAAAACGCCTGCAATAATGAGTGTTCGAGGGTTAATCCGCGTAATTATTTTCCCGACTAGCATCATACTAATCATGCTACTAATTCCTCGAGGGATCATCACAAGCCCTGCGGTAAAGACAGGATAATTCAATAAATGCTGAAGCAAAATCGGCTGAATCACCATCGTTCCGTATAAGCCTAATCCTACTCCTGCAAGCAATAAACTGGCGAGTGTAAAATTTCGATCTAAAAAAATTCGGATATTAAAAACAATGTGTCGTGAATTAAATAGATTATGAACCACAAACCCGATCAAACCAAAAAATCCCAGTGCCGTTGCAATGCGAATATCCCACGCATTAAACCAATCTCGATAATCTCCGCGATCAAGAAAATACTGTAAAGAGGCTATTGATAAAGATAAGTAAAAAAGCCCGAGCCAATCCATTTTGCGCTCTCGTTTCACATTACCAGGAACAACCAGCGCTGTGAGAATCATAGCCATGATGCCGACAGGAATATTGATATAAAATGTCCATCGCCAACTCGCCATTTGCGTCAAATACCCCCCCAACGTCGGACCCAAAATAGGACCTGCCATGATACCCACACCCCAAATTGCCATGGCTTTTCCCTGCTCTTCCTTAGGATAGACATCCGCTAAAATAGCCTGGGAAAGTGGAACAAGCGCTGCGCCAAACATGCCTTGTAAAAGACGAAAAAAAACCATGCTGGTTAGTGAACCGGCTGCACCACATAATGCAGAAGTTAAGGTAAATCCTAAAATGCTAATAAATAAATAATTTTTCCGCCCTAAGCGGTCTGAAAAATAACCGGTCAGTGGCATGATAATGCCTGATGCGACCATATAACCCGTTAAAGTCCAAGTGATTTGATCCGACGTCGCACCTAATGACCCTTGCATATGTGGCAAGGCAACATTCACAATCGTGGTATCTAATACCTGCATTAAAGCCGCCGACATGACGGTTAATGTAATTATCCAACGTTCCGTATTAGAATACTCAGCGGGGCTTTTCATTTGACGTCCGCGTTGAATGGAGGTCAATCTTAACAGAAGCCGTGACACCAATACGTAATGGATAAGATGGATCGGGGTCGATAAAGCGAATTTTAACGGGGACACGTTGTGTGACTTTCACCCAATTGCCCGTCGCATTTTCGGGCGGCAACAAAGAAAATACTTCGCCACTCCCGCGACTTAAGCTATCCACTACCCCATTAAAAGAATGCCCGGGGTACATATCTAAAATAATCGTCGCTTTTTGGTTAGTTTTCAGATGTTCGAAATCAGTTTCTTTCACATTGGCCTCAACCCAAAAATCTCGATTGCTGACTAATGCAAAAACAGGTTCGGCGACATTCACAGAATCACCCGGTCTTAATGATAGATTCGTGATCCATCCATCAGTCGGCGCTGTGACATTCGTATATTGCAAATTGAGTTGCGCGTGATTTAAATCGGCTTGATCCAGCTTAACCATCGCTTTGGCACTTTTTAGTTTTTCGACAAAATCATCTTGTTCTTGTTGAGATAAAAAATGTTTTCTGGCTAAAGTAAAAATTCGCGTAGTAGAAATCATTGCATTTTCTAAAGTCGCCGAATCTTTTTCAAGTTGCGCTTGAGCGCGATTTACTTCAATTAAAAAAGGCGCAGGATCAATTTGGAAAAGCAGCTGGTTTTGATGCACAAAAGCGTTATCAACCACAGCAACATTGATCACTTTTCCGCCAATTTGTGGGGCGATTTGAACAACATTCGCTTTAACATAAGCATCATCGGTTGTCACATAATTTTGACTATATAACCAATACCAAACACCTAAAACAAGAAGGATCAAAAAAACAAAAACCATCATCCATCGAGATATATGATATTTTTTGATTGATAGTCTCAAGAAAAAACCTTGTAGGTTTTTATGTAAAAATTTCAACATGAAAAAAAATTTCTCTTTTTTAATAAAAACACGCTATTTCAAAATAATGATAATAATGTTGCTCAAGCAAACGAGTCCTATGCCAAACCACGACCAGCCATCGGGTATGTATCTCCAAATCAACATACCAAAGATACCGCTAAATACTACGCTTAGATACATAAACGATGATGGAATATAGGCCGGCGCATAAATTAAGGCTCTCGTTAACAATTCTTGATAGAGCACTCCAAAAACACCAACACCTAACAACGCAAGTAACGTCAAATTATCAGGCGTTTGCCAATAAAAAACAACCAGTGCACTACTAATTAAAAGAGCAATCGATGTATAGTAAAATAGGATCGTATAGGGATGTTCGTGTTGACTCAATTCACGAATACCCAAAATACTCACGGCAGCACATAGTCCGGAAAACAAGCCTACCCCTGACGCAAGATTGAATAATGTAAGTGTAGGTTTGAGTACAAAAATAATGCCCATGAATCCAACCATCATGGCAAGCCAGCTGAATAAACGGGGTTTTTCTTTAAAAAAGATAGCGATTAACACCAAGGCAAACAAAGGGTAAGTTAATGACAATAAATTGGCATTGACAAGTGGAATGTAACGCAAGGCATAATAAAGTGAGTACATGGCACCGGTCGAAGCAATGGCACGCATGATATGCATCCCAAGATGTTGTGTTTTAAGAGATATGGGGCAACCACGCAAGTGCCGCATCAATAGCATGGCGAAAATATATAGCGCTGCTATAGAAAAACGAAAAAAGGTAAGGACTGGTTCACTGG
Source organism: Gammaproteobacteria bacterium GWE2_42_36 (assembly GCA_001801305.1). GTDB lineage: Bacteria > Pseudomonadota > Gammaproteobacteria > UBA12402 > UBA12402 > UBA12402. The sequence goes on along the minus strand of MGXH01000002.1, from coordinate 60,717 downwards.
AATGTGGTAGCGCTAGCTTTGAGCAAAGTGCCATTAATGATAAAAATAATGCGCCTGCAGTTGCGCTTTTCGCAAGTTAGTGTGTTCGCCTCCCCGAATCGTTCCCATCACATTCTCTTTGTATGATTATCGAATACAGCGGTATTCTAATAAATAATTGAACGTATGTACAATTATTTATTAGAATCTATCTCCATTCATACGATCATAATAAGCCAATAATGTTCAGATTTTGGATGATTTCTCGTCAAGCCAGACAAAAAGATAAGCAGGCGCAAGCATTGACGTGTTGTTTAAGTTTTGAGGGCTTTATACAAACTGTCTGCGGCCAACTGAAGGTATGTTTTTTGCTTGTGCGCCTTGTTTTCTTGAAAGACGACACTCGATTCTTCGAGCGCCCCATGGATCGTGCTGAAAATTAATAGCAAAATAATATCTGCATCCACATCTTGACGCACTTGTCCTCTTGTTTGTAGTGCCCCTATAACCTCTTGAAGATGCAATGAATAACTGCCTGAAGTAATCATGAGAGATTTTTGCTTTGCTTCTAAGCGTTGCCAATTAAGAATTCGCAATGCTTCTGGATGTTTTTGCCAAAAACCAAAAAGATTGCTGACGGCTCGTTCCAAAAACATCTTAAGATCGCTGGGTTCTTGCCTGGTTTTCGCCCCACAAAAATGCTCAAATTTATTCGCCATGTTGAGCCGCACTTGTTTCCATAAATTTTTCTTACTTTCATAATGATGCGTAATAAGATTAAGACTTACTTGAGCAGTTTGTGCAATATCTCGCATAGAGGTACCGGCAAAACCATGCTTTGCAAACAATCGTGTAGCAACTTGCAAAATAGTATGTCTTGTTTTGTCAGCTGAAGGACGTTTCTGTTTACAGCGAATCATTTATTTTCAACCCCAAAATTAAATCCATGACATTCGTGCCGGTAGGCCCCGTAAAAACCAAATCCCCACTGGCTCTCAAGAAATCTGCGGCATTGGCTTCTTGCAAACACATGGATGGATCAAATCCCGCAGACTGCCCACGGCTTATCGTATGCCCATCGACCAAAGCGCCCGTATCATCACAAGGCCCATCAGTTCCATCGGTTCCGCAAGATAATAAATAAACCCCACATTGTCCCTTTAAAACTTGAGCCGCGCTTAAAGCCAAATGTTTATTACGTCCCCCTTTTTTTGGCTGATCCGGTAATTTAACGCTAGGCTCTCCACCTCGAATAATCAAGCGTGGTTTTCCGGTAAGTAATAATTGCGCGAGATTCTTTCCAATGATTGTCGCCTCCCCTGTTAGATAACGATCTTCAATATCAACATCAAAACCCAACTGACACGCATAAGTTGCTGCAGCATGCTTAGCCTGCACCAGCGTGGCAATCACCGCTGTTTCAATTTGCTCGTCGGAAGGAAATAACAATCCCGAACCTACCTCTTCAGGACAATTGGATGGAACATCAGAAATAATGAGTTGCAAAGTATTATATTTTTCCAAATAGCGCACTAACTTTCCGCCTTTAATTTCAGAATATTGCGCACGCATTTCGCTCATTTGTTTAGTTGATAATCCAGAAGTCACTAAATAAGTATGCAGTGCCTGTAGTTTTTTTAAATCAATAGACTTAGGTAAAACTTCGACTAATGCCGACGCGCCGCCCGACAATAAAAACAAAATCTGACTTGAGGGCGGAATACGCTGAATAAAATCAAGTAGCCTTTTTCCCGCTAACAAACTACTTTCATCTGGAATAGGATGAGAGGCGTCAATGCAAAAAAACGGCGCATCAAGATCATGCTGTCTTTTTGTAATGATCAAGCCATCAACAATTTGTTTTCCAAAAAAATCAACAGCGCCTAACGACATCGCAACAGCGGCTTTCCCTATAGCAATTAAATAAATAGGCTGCGATATGGGTTCAAGGCTGTGAGTGGCCAAATAAGATCGAACACACGTTCTTCCATGAACCGCACTCAAGGCCACTTTAAAAATGTCTAGTAAAATATCTCTGGCATTCATCGGACCTACTCTTTCCTTGATGTAAAGCCCCTAATGACAATGGTACCTATCACTCTAGGCATCTCATCTTAAGTGAAAACTTTTTTCACCGCTCGTGTTATTTGATCTAAACGAACTTCTAAACTCCCTGTGTAACCGATCGCTAATCGAATTAGTCCGGGAGACAATCCCATTTGGTTTTGCTCTTCGTTGGAAATTTCTGAAGAGGTTGATGAACCGGAACAGCTCATCAAGGTATCAAAATATCCCAGCGATACAGCAATCAATCCAAATCTTTCTTCGTTTTGCAAAATAGATAGCAACTTTTCCGCCTTTGCACGTGTTTCACAATCGATCGTTAGCATCCCGCCAAAACCGTAACCCTCATTTAACATCGATTTCAGCACAGTATGTTCCGGATGAGAAGGCAATCCTGGATATCGCACTTTCACTCCCAATGTTTGCAGCCGCTCTGCAATCGCCATAGCGCGAACGCCATGCTCTCGCATACGCAGTCCTAAATGAGGCAATCGTTGAATAACATCAAAAGCCACGCGTGGATCAATCGTCGGCCCCAAAAGCATCAATCGCCCTTGATGCAAATCCATCAACTGGTAAATAAAATCTTTCGATGCACAGATGGCCCCGGCAACGATATCGCTGGCCCCATTGATGAATTTCGTCATGGAATGAACAACGATATCAGCACCTAGTATCAGCGGAGAAACAAGCAGGGGCGTAAATGTGTTATCAACGACCAACTGAATCTGATGTTGATGAGCAATTTCTGCCAACGCTGGAATATTAGCGATGGTGAGGATAGGGTTCCCCATAGTTTCGGTGTAAATCACTTTAGTTTGGGGCGTTATGGCAGCCTTAATAGAAGACAAATCAGTCGGATGGACAAAAGTGACTCGAATACCCATCGCCGGAAAAATTTTTTCTAGCAAGGCATGGGTGCCTCCGTAAATTTGATGACTGGCGATGATGTGATCGCCTTGGCGACACAATTGCAATAAAGCGCAAGCAATCGCTGAAATACCGCTGGCTGTCGCGATAGCACTTTCAGATCCTTCCATTGCCGCTAAATAACGACATAACACATTAACGGTCGGATTAAAATTGCGACTATAAAGAAAATAATCGCCCTCTTCTGGCGATTTTTCACCCTGGAAAATTTGGGTCATGACGGCAGGATCTAATACGGTAAAAGTCGACGAGCGTTCAATGGAAGGCGTCACGCCGCCATGTTCACCGAATTCTCGACGCACTTCGACAATCGCTTCTTCGGGATTATATTTTTTCATAATGAATCCTTATGATGATTTATGACAATGAAAATGTATCGGAACTTTTTGTATTTGTCGATGCAAAATATAGTTTTTCGCCTCGACAAGCCGTTGCAAACTGAAAAACACATTTCCCAATCGGTAGTGAGGAAAAGGCGTCGTTGATCGCCGTCACTTTTTCAGACGATAAAGGGATCAGTAGTTGCCCTATTTTACAGTGCGCAATATTAAAATCTCTTTGCGTAATGCCTAAGATTGTTTTTTTTAATTGTTCTCGCAATGAAAAAAGATCGTTATTTTCTAAAAAACCGGTAGCCAATATCGAGCCATCGGCCGTAATCAGTATTCCTTGATAAATAAGGGTGATGGGGCTGAATGCAGTCATAATTTGCTGTGCTTTTGGCAATTCATCGCCCGGAAATATAATGCGGGGGTTAAATCCTCTTTCCGTATAATGCGAATACGATTGGATCGTCGTGTGAAAATGTTCCGCTTGTTGAAGCCAATACTCAGTCGAAGAAAGATTCAGCATCTCAAGTATTTGATGACGAATCGTTAAAAAATGTTGAATTAAAAAATCGGGGAATGGATAACCCAGTACAATACCCGTCGGTTTCCAAAAACCTTCATCAGCAATCCAGCAATTATTCTTTTGGGTGAAAAATCTTGTTTTAACGGCTTGGATTGCCGAGTCTGTAATGCCAGTACGATTAGCCGATAAACGAAGCGCATCATAGCGGAGTTGTAAAGCCGACCACATTACGCGCCATCGTTCGATGGATCTGATTGCGTTGCATCAAGAGAGGCATAGCGTTTCACTTTGGCTTTATTCGAAAGGCCTTCTGCATAAAAATTATAATCTAAATTACCGTACCCATTGGACATGCTTTCCGTAAAAGCTTGTTGTTTGGGGTGATCAACTGTCCCTGGTAAAATAGTTTGAACTTGGTTTAATCGAATAATGGCATAATCGCCTGAAGCGAGTGATAACCCTTTCTGCGTCGGCACTTTACTCGGCCTGGCCATACGAAATGCCACCATCAAAATCTCAGAGGGAACCGTTTTATCTCTAGATTTAATATTCCGTTTGGATTGCCATGATAACGGGAATCCAGAAGCATCCGTTTTAGGCAATGTCCCTATTTTTAAATTAACCAGTATTTGTTGTCCTGCACTTTCAGCTTGCGCTTTCGCTGCTTGATCTTGTAACAATCGAGTAATGTCTGCCTTGACTTGATCAAACGGTTTGATTTGTGCTGGTTCGTATTGATGTAGACGAAGCACAACGACTGTATTCTCATCTAAGTTAATAGGCGCGCTGTTATTGTGTTGGATGATCACATCATCGCTAAAAGCAGCCTGTAAAATACGGGCGTCTTTTGTGAAAGAATCGTTACCGCCTTGTCGCGTCAATAAATCTGTTGTTTGAACTTTGAGGTTTAATGTCGTTGCTGCGGATGTTAAAGAATTCGGCGTTTCGTAAGTTAAATTGGCTAATTTATCATTTAAGTTGGCAAAGGTTTGTTCTGCTTTTTGTTGACGATAGGCGAGCATGATTTTATCTTTGACTTGGCTAAAAGGCATAACCTTTTCCGGTTTCACATTAACGACTTTTAAAATTTGGTACCCTTGTGATGTACGGATGGGCATAGAAATATCACCCACTTTCATTTTCATCAAAGCATCACGAACGATATCCGTCACTTGTCCTGCATTTATCCAAGCTAATTGTTTTTCATTGACGGCCGTGCTTTTATCATCCGAATATTGTTGAATTAGCTTAACGAAATCGACACCTGTTTTAATTTGTTGCGTAATCGTTTTAATCGATTGATCTACTGCTGCTAATTGTTTTGGCGTCTCCTGCATCGGAATCGGCAAACTAATATATTGAACTTGCCATTGGCGAGGCACAGTATAAGCCGTTATATTGGTCTGATAAAAATCTTGTAGCTGAGCAGGTGTAGGTTGTATCGATTGAACCAGGTCATTCAGCGATAATCGAATATAATCAAAACTCGCTTTTTCAATGGTTTTAAAGGCTTCTGGATGCTGTCCATAGTAATCCTTTATTGCTTGATTCGACACCGTTACTTTTGATAAAAAGCGATTTTTTGGGACGATGAGATAATCGAAATCACGCCATTGATTAACTAAAGCGATCGAACGATTAATTTCACTGGGCAACACAAAAGCGGTATCTACAAATCCGCTTTTTACTTGATTAACTAAAATTTTATTGCTCAATTGTTGGAAAAAAGTCTCTGGGGTATAGAGCATACGACTTAATATTTCCTCAAAGCGAATACTGGAAAAAACACCATTAACTTGAAAAATAGGTATTTTTGCAAGCGTCGCATCAATTAATTCGGGTGCAGCCACAAAACCATGGCCTGTCGCATCTTGCGTTAACGTAAGATTGGAAATCATCGATTGCAAAGCGGCTTCTTTGAGTGCTGTTGTGTTGACCGCCATTTCGCTATCCGGCTGATCCATTCGTTGCTGTTGTTTATATTGATTGTAAAAAAATAAGAAATCGCGCTGTGTTATTTTGTTGCCATTGACTGTGGCTACAAGCGCTTCATTGGATTGACCATACAAATAACTTTTAACGCCCCACAAAATGAAAGGAATGCAAACACCAATTACAATAACCGACGCAATCCATCCTTGAGATTTTTCTCGAATAAATTGCAACATGGTTTTTGCTTATCCTTCCAAATGCTGGCGGAGTGGACGGGACTTGAACCCGCGACCCCCGACGTGACAGGCCGGTATTCTAACCAACTGAACTACCACTCCAAAAAATCAAACATGCTCTGGTGGGTGCTGAGGGGCTTGAACCCACGACCCCCGCCTTGTAAGGGCGATGCTCTACCACTGAGCTAAGCACCCCATTGCACAAGGCGAAGAGTTTACGTTATTTTACAAATAATGCAACGTTATTTTTTATCGACAGCGTCTTTAAATTTCTTACCGGCTTTAAAAACAGGTAATTTTTTGGCGGCGATTTGAATGGTCTCTCCAGTTAGCGGATTACGACCTTTTCGAGCAGATCTTTTAGATAGTTTAAACGTACCAAAACCGATTAAAGTAACTTCTTCATCTTTTGCTAAAGTCTTGACGATTGTCTCAAGCATCGTATCAAGTATTTCGCCCGTTTTATTTAAAGACAAATCAGCTGCATCCGCTATTGCTTTAATCATTTCGCCTTTGTTCATAATTAGTTCCTCTCCATTGAAAGATATTAAATAAAAATTCATTAATTTCTTTACGATAATTCAAAATTATTGCACCGTATATCGAAATATAATAAAGAAGGTGAATTTATACCAATACTTCAAAAGCACTGTCAAGCTTATTCCTCTTGAATTTGCTTCTGAGTGCGCTTTTTTGAAATAGAGATATAGTGTTTTTATGAAAATTTAAACTTTTGTCGTGCGTTTTCGCGACAAAAGTTTTTTGTAGTAACATTTTGGCCTAGTTTTTTGAATGCCCCTATTTCGACTCTTTTTGATGAAGAGTCATCCCCAATCTGAACATGTTTGCATCATCACTGTGCCGTAAATAATTATTTTTTTCGTGTCTTTTTATGCACTGGTTTGCTGGACGAACCTTTACGTGGTTGCTTTTTGGCTTTCAACGGTTTTGGCGCGTGTTGCAAGGCTAATTGCAAGACTTCTTCGATCCATCGGACTGGATGAATCTGTAAGTTTTCCTTCACATTATCAGGAATTTCTTTTAAATCTTTGGTGTTTTCCCGTGGAATAATGACATGCTTAATATTCCCACGCTTAGCAGCCAATAGTTTTTCTTTTAATCCCCCAATTGGTAAGACTTCCCCGCGCAAAGTAATTTCTCCTGTCATAGCGACATTAGCACGCACAGGCGTTTTCGTTAAAATTGAGATGATTGCGGTACACATCGCAATGCCGGCGCTAGGCCCATCTTTAGGAATCGCACCTTCCGGCACATGGATGTGGGTGTCGTGTTTCTCAAAAAAGTGTGGGTCAATCCCAAACAACTGAGCACGGCTGCGAACAATCGTCATGGCAGCCTTAATGGATTCTTGCATGACCTCTCCAATTTGGCCTGTCACGATTGCCTCTCCTTTCCCTGGCATCGTAGCTGCTTCGATGGTTAAGAGCTCGCCGCCCACTTCTGTCCAGGCCAGGCCAGTCACTTGTCCCACTTGATCTTTTTCTTCTGCTTCTCCATAGCGATAACGATGAACACCTAAATAATCTTCCAGATTTTCCGAAGAGATTTCGAGTTTTTTTAATTTTTTATCTAATAAAATACGCTTGACGACTTTACGACATAATTTAGCTAATTCTCGCTCTAAATTTCTAACGCCCGCTTCCCGTGTGTAATAACGAATAATATCTCGAATAACCGTATCATTGATTGATATTTCTTGTGTTTTTAATCCGCTCTCTTTAATTTGCTTCGGTAATAAATGTTGGATAGCAATATGAATTTTTTCGTCTTCCGTATAACCAGAAAGATGAATCACTTCCATGCGATCTAATAAAGCCGGCGGAATATCCAGCGTATTAGCGGTCGTAACGAACATGACGTGCGACAAATCATAATCCACTTCTAAATAATGATCATTGAATGAATTATTTTGCTCAGGATCCAAAACTTCTAGCAACGCTGAAGAGGGATCACCACGAAAATCCATCGTCATTTTGTCGATCTCGTCCAATAAAAAGAGTGGATTTCGAACGCCTGCTTTTGATAAGTGATAAACAATTTTGCCCGGTAAAGCGCCCACATACGTTCGACGATGGCCTCGTATTTCCGCTTCATCACGAACCCCACCCAATGACATACGAGCAAATTTTCTGCCCGTCGCATGGGCAATCGACTTTCCTAAAGAAGTTTTTCCAACGCCAGGAGGGCCAACAAGGCATAAAATGGGCCCTTTGATTTGACTTACTCGATTTTGAACAGCGAGATATTCTAAAATGCGTTCCTTCACTTTATCCAACCCATAATGTTCTTCATCCAAGATCTTTTCAGCGCGCATTAAATTTCGATTCACAGTGGTTTCTTTAGTCCAAGGGACAGCAATCAATGTGTCTAAATAATTGCGTGAAACCGTCGCTTCAGCAGAGAAATGCGGCATGAGCTTGAGTTTATTGAGCTCCGCTTTTGCTTTTTCTTGAACCAATTTTGGCATACCGGATTTTTTGATCTTTTTTAAATATAAATCTTGCTCATTCGGTAAATTCTCTAACTCACCCAATTCTTTCTGAATGGCCTTCATCTGTTCGGTCAAATAATATTCGCGCTGATTTTTTTCAATTTGCCCTTTAACCCGAGAACCAATCTTTTTCTCAATACTCATCACCTCAACTTCACGTTCAAGAAATTTCAATAATTTTTCAGCACGTGCTTGCAAATCAAAGGTCTCTAATAGCAACTGCTTTTCTTCAATCTTTAAAAGTACGTGAGCCGCAATCGAGTCAATAATTTGACTGGCGCTTTCAATCGTCGATAAAACCGAAATAATTTCTATGGGGATTTTTTTGCTATGCCTGGCATATTGCTCAAATAAAGATAATGTGCTGCGCACTAAAGCTTGCGCCGTAATATTTTTTTCATCCGTCGTGTCTTCGACAACAGAAATCTCACCAAAAACAGTCTCTTCTTTGAATGCAAACGAATGAATAGAGGCTCGCTGCTCTCCTTCAACGAGAATTTTCACCGTCCCATCGGGCAGTTTTAAAAATTGCAAAATGGAGCCAATGGTTCCCACTTCGTATAAATCGCCAGGTTTTGGATCTTCCGTCATTGCTTTTCTTTGAGCGACCAGCAACACTTTTTTATCATAAAGATTCATCGCTAATTCGACGGCTTTGATAGTTTTTTTGCGACCGACAAATAAGGGTAAAACATTACTGGGATAAATAACCACATCCCGTAAAGCAACAACAGGTAATTCGTGAGGTTGTTTCACATTGGGTAATTGTAAATTTTTTTCACTCATATAAAAATATTCTCACTGTTCTACTCAATTACTATAATATAGTCATTTAAGAAGCGGTTTGCACGGTTTTCCCGTCCGTGCGAACCAATAATGGTTGTGATTTTTTTTCAATCACGGCTTCATTGATAATCACTTTTTGAACTTGTTTGAGCGAAGGTAATTCATACATTACATCTAATAAAACTGCTTCCAAAATAGAACGCAACCCGCGCGCGCCCGTTTTGCGATTCATGGCTTTTTGAGCGATCAATTTAAGCGCTGCTTCTGTAATTTCCAGTTCAACATCTTCCATTGCAAATAATTGTTTATATTGACGAATTAAAGCATTTTTCGGCTCTGTTAGAATTTTGATGAGATCACTCATATCCAAATCATCCAAAACCGTGATTACAGGCATTCTTCCCACAAACTCTGGAATAAGGCCATATTTGATCAAATCTTCTGGTTCGATTTTTTGAAGTAATTCATTGATTCTCGCTTTATCATTTTTGCTATGCACATCCGCGCCAAAGCCAATACCGGATTTTTGAGAGCGCGTTCGAATAATGCTTTCCAATCCATCAAAGGCACCACCACAAATAAACAGGATATTGGATGTGTCAATTTGAATGAGTTCTTGATGGGGATGTTTACGACCCCCGCTCGGCGGCACGGAGGAAATCGTTCCCTCAACTAACTTCAGTAAAGCCTGTTGCACCCCTTCACCAGACACATCTCGCGTAATAGAAGGATTTTCAGATTTACGAGCGATCTTATCTATTTCATCGATATAAATAATACCTTTCTCGGCTTTTTCGACAGAAAAATCACATTTTTGCAATAATTTATGTAGGACGTTTTCAACATCCTCTCCCACATATCCTGCCTCGGTTAAGGTCGTTGCATCAGCAATGGCAAAGGGCACATGTAAAATACGCGCCAAAGTTTGCGCCAATAATGTTTTTCCGCTACCCGTAGGGCCAATCAATAAGATATTACTCTTTGCTATTTCGACCTCTGATTTAATCAATCCGCTTTTAATTCGCTTGTAATGATTATATACAGCGACAGATAACGCTTTTTTCGCCTGATCTTGCCCAATGACATAGTCGTTTAAAAAATGGTTGATTTCTTTAGGCGTGGGCAATTGCTCAACGACAGGTTCTGCTGTTTTTTCCTGCAAATCGTTTCGTAAAACTTCATTGCAGAGCTCAATACAAGCATCGCAAATAAAGACATCGTTTCCGGCAATCAATTTTTTAACATCGCTTTGCCGTTTTCCGCAAAAAGAACAATAGCTGTTAGCGCCTTTTGTTTTTGAGTCTTTGGCCACAAAAATCTCCTACGGTGACACTTTAATATCTAATGCTTGACGACTCTCTAATACACGATCAATCAAGCCGTAATGTAGGGCTTCTTCTGCTCGCATAAAATTATCACGATCCGTATCTGTCCTGATTTTTTCAATCGGCTGCCCCGTGTGTTTCGACAATATTTCATTTAGACGTTCACGCATCTTTAACATTTCTCGCGCATGAATTTCGATATCCGATGCTTGCCCTTGAAAACCGCCTAAAGGCTGATGAATCATCACGCGCGAATTGGGTAAACAATATCGCTTACCCGGTGCACCAGCGGTTAGTAAAAAAGAGCCCATGCTGGCTGCCTGCCCAATACATAGCGTGCTGACTTCGGGTTTAATAAATTGCATGGTATCATAAATGGCGAGCCCTGCCGTAACAACACCACCCGGTGAGTTGATATACAAACCAATTTCCTTATCCGGGTTTTCAGCCTCTAAAAATAACAATTGAGCAACAACCAAGTTAGCCATATTGTCTTCAATCGGCCCTACCAAAAAAATAATACGCTCTTTTAGTAACCGCGAATAAATATCGTAAGAACGCTCTCCTCGCGCTGTTTGTTCAACAACCATTGGCACTAACATTGAATCAAAAGTACTCGCTGTATTCATGGCAATATCCTCTGTTAATGTAATTAACGTTCTACCTTAAGCGCATCGTCATAAGAAATTGATTTTAGCTCTATTTTCGCAGCCGATCTCAGTTTTTCTACAACTTCATCTTCCAACGCAGCCATCTCATAAGATTCCAATCGTTTTTTGTCTGCATAATACCATTCAATCACTTTTTCGGGATAATCATAAGCTTTTGCCATATCCTCAATTAAGATCTTAACCTTTGCTGAATCGGGTTTAACATCCTGTTTTTTAATAAATTCACGCATGAGCAACCCTAACGCCACTCGCTTTTCAGCTTCTGCCATAAACATTTCTTTGGGCATTTCCGGCACATCTTTTTTACCCAGCATCTGTTGTAATCGTTGCTTACTTTGTTCTTGTAGGTGAGTGACTTCCGATTCCACTAAGCTTTTGGGTAATTCGACCTGATTAACGGATCGAAAAGCATCTAATACGGCTTGTTTATTTTTATGGTGTAACGCATTTTTTAACTCGCGCTCCATATTGCCTCGCAATGTATCGCGCAACTGTAGGATACCCCCTTCTTTTACACCCATACATTCTGCAAAAGCATCGTCGAGTGCAGGCAATTGACTCTCTAAAATTTTATTGATAGTGACCGTATAATCCGCCGTTTTCCCGGCTAAACTCTTATCGAAATAATCTGCAGGAAAAGGTAAAGAGAAAGCCAGTGTTTCATGGGCATTTTTCCCAATCAAATTCGACTCAAAACCATCAATCATCACTTTCGAACCCAATACGATAGGCATATCTTTGCCTTTGCTGGCTTCAACAATTTTCCCATCCACTTTCCCTTCACAGTCAATTTCAACTTTATCTCCAGTTTGAGTTAGTCGATCTACTTCGTGCCAAGTAGCATATTGTTTTCGCAGCCGTTCTAAAATTAAATCGAGCTGTTGATCATCAACAATGGATTGATATTGAGCAACCGCTTGATCCGTTAAGTCGATCAAATGAATCTCAGGATATACTTCAAAAGAAGCTTCATATTTTAAAGGTTCACCCATTTGAGATTCTTTAACCGTCATTGTCGGCATACTGGCTAATGCAATTTTTTCATCATCAATCGCTTGATAAAAAGATTTGCTTAATACATCCGTTATGATTTCTTCTCGAATCGCATTGCCAAAACGGGTTTTCAACAAAGAAACAGGTACTTTACCCGGACGAAATCCGTCCATTTTAGCGGTCTTGGCTAATTCATTTAATCGCGTTTGAAACTTTGCATCGATCTGATCAGCGGGAACTTCTATCAATAATTTTCTATTTAGCGTATCGATGACTTCAACGTGAACTTGCTGCTGCATGATATATCCTCAATTCTTTAAGTGTTGGATGGTGCGAAAGGAGAGACTCGAACTCTCACGGGTTTCCCCACAGGAACCTAAATCCTGCGCGTCTGCCAGTTTCGCCACTTTCGCAATGCGGTGCATTATACAATACACTCAACAAATGGGCGAGAAGCTTAATAACTTTCCTTGGATTTTGCAACAAATAATAGCGCTAAAAATTGGTTCTAACACACTCATGACAATAATTGAAAATAATAAAACAGATCGCTTTTTCCGTCAGTCTAGCGATCTACAGTTTTAACTTCAGCATTTCCCAATAATAAAGATAAACATCATTCGTCTCGCGAGAGAGATACCCCTCCACTTCGGCATGACTCAAATCAGCAGGCTCAGGATTCAGCGTGCGATTATCTTGCTCGTCTTTCGGCATCAGCTTAATCGCGGCTAAATTGGGACTGGAAAACCCAACGCCCATACTTATTTTTGCGGCAATATCCGGACGCATGACAAAATTCATAAAACGATAGGCGTTTTTGATATGACTGGCGCCGCGCGGAATAGCCATATTATCCACCCATAAAATCACACCATCTTTCGGATAGATATATTGGTAATGGGGATTTTCTGCAATCACAGAATTGGCATCGCCATTTTCAATGATGCCAATATTCGCATCTTCATTCACATACATTTGTTGCGTCCCATCACTTTGAAATGACTGAATATTGGGTAATAAATCAGATAACTTTAAATAAGCGGCTTGAATGTGTGCTGGATTGCTATCATTAATGGAATATCCCAATACTTTAAAACTCGCTCCAAAAACATCGCGCATTTCATCCAACACGGCTATTTTACCCTGTAAATCAGGCTTCCAAAGATCGCTCCATCGTTGAATCTCTTTCGGCGAATAGTATTGTGTGTTGATCAAAATCCCTGTGGTTCCCCAAAGATAGGGCAAGCTGTATTGGTTATGCGGATCATACGGTTGGTTCAATAATTGTGGATTCAAATATTTCATATTGGATAGCTGTGAATGATCGATTGGTTGCAACATATCTTCATTGATCATATGTTGCAAGGTCGAGCTCGAGGGCACCACAATATCATAATCCGCATGGGGATCGACTACTTTGAGCTTAGTGTACAACACTTCATTGCTATCAAACGTACTGTAATTTACGTGAATGCCTGTTTCTTTCTCAAAGGCCGTTAAGACTTCATCCGGAATATAACCGCTCCAGTTATAAATGTTGACCACTTGTGTTTGCGCAAAAAGCACAGGCGCAATACAAAATAAAACGATCGTACAAAGAATTTTTTTCATTTTTAGGCTCGCTTTTTTAATAAAAAATGCGCCAAACAAACAAACAGCACCGTCAAGAGAAACACCAATGTACACAGCGCGTTGATTTCAGGCGTAATCCCCACATGTACTTGCGAGAAAATGTATAATGGCAAGATCTGAAAGTTAGGCCCGGATACAAAAAAACTGATAATCACATCATCCATCGACAACGTAAAACTTAACAACCACCCTGCGACGAGCGCAGGCAACATAAGTGGCAAAATGATTTTAAAGAAAATGGTGCTATCCGTCGCGCCTAAATCGCGAGCCGCTTCAATGATTTTTTTGTCCGTCCCGCTCAATCGGCCCAAAACGGTCACCACCACAAACGGTAAACAAAACGTCACGTGCGCGAGCAATAATGACCAAAACCCTAAATGGATTTTCGCCAGTGAATATAAAATCAATAATGAAATACCAAACACTAAATCCGGCACAACAATCAACACAAACAACAAGCCATGAATAAATTGTTTGCCGAAAAAATAATATCGAAACAACGCCACTGATCCAAGTGCACCCAGAATAACGGCAATCGTCGCTGACAAAACTGCAATAATCAAGGAATGGGCGGTAATCACCAATAAATCGGTGTCTTGGAAAAGCGTCGTAAACCATTGCAATGTCATACCATGCCATTCTGCTGAAAAACGGGCATTGTTGAACGCATAAGCAATCAACACGATCACGGGTAGATATAAAAAAACGTAGATGCTGGCAATATAACTTGTTTTCAGAAAATTTTTCATAACAACTCCCGTCGGTCGCTACCTTGAGAAACCTTCCAATAAACTATCAACAAAACACCCATCAACAAGGTGAGCACCACACTAATCGTCGAGCCGAAAGGCCAGTTATTCGCCGTGACGAACTGGTCTTTAATTAAATTACCCAGCAACACAGAACGCGATCCCCCTAAAATATCGGGAATATAAAACATCGTCATCGCCGGTAATAACACCAATAACACTCCCGCCACAATTCCGGGTACGGTTAACGGAATAACCACCTTGACTAACTTTTGCCAACCGGTTGCGCCTAAATCTCTTGCGGCATCTAACAATCGCCAGTCAAATTTTTCCAAATTCGCATAGAGCGGCAAAATCATAAAAGGTAACAAGGAATAAACGAGCCCAATCATCACCGCGGTGTCGGTATATAACAATTGTAATGGATGATGAATAATGCCCAACCAAAGTAACAAGTGATTCAGCAATCCTTTTGCACGAATAATGATGATGATCGCATAAATACGAATCAACGAGCTGGTCCAAAAAGGAATAATCAAAAAAAACATTAACGCTGTCCGAACTCTCTCCGACATCTTGGCCAAAAAATAAGAAAACGGAAATCCTAACAATAAACAAATCGCTGACGTAATGAATGCCAGCTCAAACGAGCGCACAAAAATCCGAAAATAAATCGGATGAAAAATTTGCACATAGCTTTGTATAGTAAAATGGAGAGGCCAAGATAAATCATGCGCGCCTTCCGATAAAAAGCTAAATAAAAAAGTAAAAAAGAAAGGCAATAACGAAAAAGCAATGAGCCAAAAAACGATGATCGAAATCGAAAATCGTTTAAAGAGATATTTATTCTTCATAAGGCAATACAACCTCCCAACCAGCCATCCATTCCACCCAAACGGATTCACCTAGTTTAAAGTCGAGGTTTTCATCATCTTCATTAAAGAACTCTGTTGCCGATAACCGCTTTCCTGTTTTTTGTGTGCGTAAAATTAAATCGACAGTTGAGCCTTTGTAAATGACTTGTTCGACTGTTGCAGGAATCATGCCAGTCGTATCATCGACTTCGGTATTATCCCAAGAACGTAAATCTTCAGGCCGAACGACGACACAAACTTTCTGCCCCACTTGATACTCTTTGTCGTTATTCACGGTAAAAGTAAGCCCTTCAACAGCGACTTGCATCTTTTTACCCTCTACCGACAAAATTTCCGCGGTAAAAATATTGGTTTCACCAACAAATTTCGCCACGTATAAACTGCTCGGTTTTTCGTACACATTTCGAGGCGTCCCGACTTGATCAATACAACCATCATTCATGACAACAACACGATCCGACATCGACAAGGCTTCTTCTTGATCGTGTGTCACCAACACGAAGGTAATCCCAAGTGTGCGCTGCAACGCTTTTAACTCAATTTGCATGTTTTGGCGTAATCGATAATCGAGTGCACTTAAAGGTTCATCTAACAATAACACTAAAGGTCGATTTACAACGGCGCGTGCAATCGCAACACGTTGCTGTTGTCCGCCGCTTAATTGATGTGGCTTACGGTTTTTTAATTTTTCTAATTTAACTATACGTAAAATATCGGCCACTCGATCTTCAATTTCCGCGGAGGCCACTTTTTTACATTTCAATCCAAAAGCGATATTTTCAAAAACCGTCATGTGCGGAAATAGTGCGTAATTTTGGAAAACCATATTGACGTGACGGTGTTCAGGAGCCACTCCAACGACGCTACGACCGTTAATTGTAATCGACCCTCGTGTCAATGTTTCAAAGCCAGAAATTAATCGAAGTAATGTCGTCTTACCGCATCCAGAGGGTCCTAATAAAGTTAGAAACTCTCCTTGTTTGATGTCGAGATTGATATTGGTTAGCACTTCTTCATCTTGGAAGGATTTATATAGATTGCGGATTTCAACCACATTATCATTAATGGCCAATTCGTCACCTCACTCAATTAAACAATTTTTGTTAAAAACGCCGGTCACTATTCAGCATGAGTGTGATGAATAGTGACAAAACGCCGCAATCATAATGGATTCTAATTTTTTTTAAATAAAATTATGAGCTGAAAGAATAAATTCTTTAGAAATCACCCAGTGAAGATTCATAGAATTTAGCCCTGAGCTCACCCTTACTAAATTCACGCTTTATGGAATCCCTCGCAAGAAATATCAAAATATGAAAGTTTATACAGCGCCTTCATATGAAAGAATTCCTTTTTTTGACTCAAACGATCGACTACAATCCCTACTTATTTTAAAAGAAGGAATCTGTCCCGTGGTGAAAATTCTCGCTTGTATTTTCGATTTGGATGGCGTTATTGTTGACACAGCAAAATATCATTTTCAGGCATGGCAAAGACTAGCACATAAATTAGGCTTTGAATTCACGGAAAAACAAAACGAACGATTAAAAGGCGTCAGTCGAGCTAGATCACTGGAAATCCTTCTTGAAATTGGAAATCTTTCTCGAAGCGAAGCGCAAAAAGAAGCGCTTGCACATCAAAAAAACACCTGGTACGTCGAACTGATCAATCAAATGACACCCGATGAAATTCTCCCAGGTGCGAAAGAATTTTTACAAGCACTCAAAGAGGATCGCATCAAAATTGGATTAGGCTCTGCGAGTAAAAACGCCATGACCATTTTACAACATATCGATATGGATCATTTCTTCGATACCATCATTGATGGCAATAAAGTCTCTAAAGCCAAACCCGATCCTGAAGTTTTTCTAAAAGGTGCCGAGGCATTAAATGTTGCCCCACAACAATGTGTTGTTTTTGAAGACGCACAAGCGGGCATCGAGGCCGCTCGAAATGGCCGAATGCCTTGTGTCGGCGTGGGCTCCATTGAACATTTGCATGCGGCAGATTTTGTCATTGGCTCACTACAAGAAATCACTCCAGAAACCTTATTGAAATTTTATGCAAAAATTAATAGCTGATAGAGAGTAATACGGATGCAAAACACTACGGGCGTTCAGCCTCCCGCTTCGGCTTCATCAAGATCTCAGCCTTTCATTTCAACAAGAGATCGACGCCCACCTCCAATCGCGATAGATAACCCTACTGGTCTGCCTGCACTTCATGATGCAGGCACGCCTTCCCAAACCCAACCAATTCAAACACAACCTACGTCGACTGGTTTACCAACGACTACTGACCTACAAGTAACGAGAACACCTACGTTAAGTGCTGATATCAACTTAGCTGAACCCTCCTTTAACCCAACACCAACAGCGCTAGCTGTTTGCTCTTCTTTACCTACGCCAACAATCAATGACTCACCTTGCTCAAACTCTGTTGAATCACCTCGCCCAGGCTCTGTCCCTTCACGCCTATTGCCACCGCCCACAAGCGCTGTAGTAGTAACACGACTTTCTCAAAGAAGCGTCAATTCTACTCTCTCTGATGTCTTAACACCTACAGGAGATACTCACATTCCTACTCCTAGCGAAACAACGACATCATCTCTTACAAGTTCAAGCGGTTCTTCAAGATCGTCATCGTTTTCTTCGCCCCCTAGCTCAAGATCCGCAACACCAAACTCAGCGACAAGCCACCCCCCTGCTTCCGCTACTCCAGAAATTTTGCCCCCAGGATCTTCATTCACACAACCACCAAGAATGGGATCAACACCTCGGTAAAACAGCCACAATCACAATAACCACTACTTCGCACATTTTATTTGACCAAATGGGTTAAGCATTAGAGAATATGTTGCGCATTCATTTGGAATTAAGAATAAATCTTACCCATTAAAGAAATAAACATATGAAGGAACTATTATGGCCAGCCTCATCAAAGAATACATCACCCGCGATCCATGGAAAATCATTGAAGATCAATTTTATCCGCAATATAACCGTATTACTGAAAGCTTATGCAGTTTAGGTAATGGCGCGATGGGACAACGCGCTAATTTTGAAGAACAATACAGCGGTGATACTTTCCAGGGCAGCTATATTGCCGGCATTTATTTTCCAGATAAAACCAAAGTGGGCTGGTGGAAAAATGGCTATCCGAAATATTTCGCCAAAGTGCTCAATGCCCCTAATTGGATTGGTATTAATCTATCAATCGACGATGAGCCGCTCGACTTAGCGACTTGTGAAATCAAGCAATTCACACGTGTTTTGAATATGAAAGAAGGTGTTTTGACGCGTTCATTTATTGCCGTATTGCCGAGCAAAAAAGAAATCCAGGTAAATACGATTCGCTTTTTAAGCATTACTCACTCTGAAGTCGGCGCTATTCGCTACGTCGTCAAACCACTAAATTTTGATGGTCAATTAACCATCACGCCTTATATCGATGGCGATATTGAAAATGAAGATTCCAATTATCGCATGAAATTTTGGGCGGCACTTGATCAATCGATTGAGGGGCAAGAAGGTTATGTTACTGTCAAAACAAAAAAGCTCGATTTCCACGTATGCGTGGGAATGCAATTTGACATCTTACAAAATGGCAAAAAATTGTCACTCAATCCAGTTCCTACTGAAAAAAGAAAATATATTGCCAGCACTGTCACGGTCTCCTGCAAACAAAATCAAGAAACCGTCATTGAAAAATATGCCGCGATTGTTTCCTCTCTCAATCATGAAAAACCAGCGCTCCATGTCGCTTGTGAAAAAGCGCTTCACGCGGCCTATCAACTAGGTTTTGAGAAATTACTTCAAGAACAAGTCGCTGCTTGGGATAAAAAATGGCAAGAAAGCGATATTATTATCGAAGGCGATATTGCGGCCCAACAAGGGATTCGATTTAATATCTTCCAGCTCAATCAAACGTATACCGGCGAAGACGAACGGTTAAACATCGGACCTAAAGGATTTACCGGTGAAAAGTATGGCGGCAGTACGTATTGGGATACGGAAGCTTATTGTATTCCTTTTTATCTCAGTACGGCCGATGAAAAAGTAGCGCGTAATTTACTATTGTATCGTTATAAACAACTAGATCGTGCCATCGAAAATGCGAAAAAATTGGGATTTCATTCAGGCGCGGCTTTATATCCGATGGTTACGATGAATGGCGAAGAATGTCATAACGAATGGGAAATCACGTTTGAAGAAATCCATCGTAATGGTGCCATTGCCTATGCTATTTTTAATTACACACGATATACCGGGGATCAGCATTACTTAATCAACTACGGGTTGGAAGTATTGATTGGCATTTCCCGTTTCTGGGCACAACGCGTTAATTGGTCGATTGCCAAAAATCAATACGTCATGCTCGGTGTGACAGGTCCTAACGAATATGAAAACAATGTGAATAATAATTGGTATACCAATACCATCGCTTGCTGGACGATGGAATACACCATCAAAAGTTTGTCTGACATTCAAAAAAGTCACCCTGAAACATATGAACAAATTTTGAAGCAAACAAAATTAAAAGCAGGCACTGAAACGGAAGCTTGGCAACACATTATCGATCACATGCACTTCCCTTGTGAGGACAATTTGAAAATTTTCTTGCAGCAAGAAGGTTACATGGATAAGGAGCAAGTCTTAGTCAAAGATTTGGATCCAAAAGAACGACCCATCAATCAAAAATGGTCATGGGATCGTATTTTGCGATCTTGCTTTATTAAACAAGCGGATGTGTTACAAGGACTCTATTTCTTTGAAGACCGTTATGATCTCGAAACGCTTCGAAGAAATTTTGATTTCTATGAGCCGCGCACCGTGCATGAATCGTCCTTGTCCCCTTGTGTGCACACGATTTTAGCAACAAAACTCGGCTATCATGACAAAGCGTATGAAATGTATTTACGAACTGCTCGCTTGGATCTGGACGATTACAATAACGATACCTGCGATGGTTGTCATATCACCAGTATGGCTGGCACTTGGATGGCGGTTGTACAAGGTTTTGGTGGTATGCGAGTGAAAAATGACTGCCTGCATTTCAATCCATGCATACCCAAACAGTGGAAGCAGTTTTCTTTCAAAGTGATGTTTAGAAATCATCTCTTACAAATCACTGCGACGAATGAAATGGTTAAAATTGAAAATCAATCGAAAGAATCCATTACGCTCATATTGTTTGATCACGAGTATACGATTCCAGCGCGTCAATCGATTCAGGCAAAAATAGAATAATATCGAAAAAAAAGGGCACGATACGCCGTGTCCCTTATATACAAACTTAATTTTCTAACCACAAAAAAAAACGGCCGGATCGCAATCTCTTGCAGCCCAGCCGTTTTTTGAGTTACTAATAATTTATTAACTAAAACAAATAAGAAGCACCTACCCAGAATCGGCCCCGATAAGGTGTTAATTTTGTTGAAATTAAATCCCCATCAACGCTATCTGTGAAATGATGTCTAATTGGACTATAGAATGAATAGGTATATTCCATGTTTAATAAAACATTGGATGCTATGGCGACTGATCCGCCTAAACCAGTTAAAACACCCACTTTTGTATCTGTAAATGTTGATACAGTGCCAATTTCATCCGTAACTGTAGATTTAAATCTTGTTACATCTGGACCTACCAAAGCATAAGCCATCACATCTTGCGTTAAAACATATCCCCCTTTAAATGCACCCCCAAACGAAAACTTATCCTGAACCCTATCAAAGCTTGTATTGCTCGAACTACCATCGATAGTAGAGACATCAGAACCTGTCACATCAGAGTTGCTTTGCATGCCGGGTCGGCCAAATAGTTCACCGCCGACGTAATATTGATTAAAAGCTAAACCATAACCACCAAATAACATGCCTGTCACCCTGTCGGTTCCGGCATGACTACGTACATTTGTTAAATCGAGAGCGCCATTATCAAACATTTGCGCTTGGTTGGTCATATGAGTAACACCCGCCGCAACGCCAATGTAGGTACCATCAAACGCGCTGTATGAAAGTGCGGCTGTTGGTGCTGAAGTTTGATCTGGCACGCCAGCGGCATACGTTGCAAGCGAACATAAAGAAGCTGCGGCTGCAGCAACTAAAGCTAGTTTTCTCATTATATAATCCTTCATTAAGTTTCAAAGAAAGCGTACTGTATAATAAATTAAAACGAAGTCAATTATATTTTTCTGACTACGCTTTTCTACAGGACAGCTATAAAAATTTGAAAATAATAACGGCCGCTCGATTTTTTATTTTTTTCTAGCCATCGATCAAATTAAGCTGTTTTTGCTATTGTTGTTGCTGTTTGTTGCGATTGATCCATCAGATCGATCATGCGTTTCACATAACCAGAAAAGGCCGGCATTTCTCTCTGAGTAATCGGATTAGCCGTTGGCAATTGCACCGTCATCGGATTATGGGGCACGCCGCCGATACGAAATTCATAATGTAAGTGTGAACCAGTTGCGAGCCCTGTTTCACCGACATAACCAATGGTTTGTCCTTCTTTGACATAACTACCTAAATGGAATTGGGACGCGAAATCTGAAAGATGCGCATAAACGGTCGATATGCCGTGCGGATGTTGAATCATGATCACGTTACCATACCCGCCATGACGACCTCTAAAAGCAATTCGTCCATCTGATGCCGCATAAATCGGCGTGCCGGTCGGCGCAGCAAAATCAACCCCTAAATGCGGCCGGACAATATGCAATAAAGGATGATAACGATGATAAGTAAAGGGAGAGCTAATATATTTATAATGCAGCGGGGCTCGTAAAAAAGCTTTTTTTAAACTAGCGCCATTCGGGGTGTAGTAGTTAATTTGACCACTGGCATCTTGATAACCGATGACGCGATACACATTATTAGGCGCCGTTAATTCAGCAGCCAGTATCGGCCCTGTCTTAACCTTCGTGCCATTTGCATAAAAGTCATCATACACTAATGCAAATCGATCTCCACGCTGAAGTTGTCGAGCAAATCCCGCATCCCAATTAAACGCATTGATAAAATTATTGGCTAATGCATTTGAAATGCCCGCTTGTCGCAAGGCAGTCGCTAAAGAAGTTTGGATACTTCCCCGAACAGTAATTAATTTTGGGGTCAATGGAATAGTCGTCACTTCGGCGCGATATTGATTATTGATACGGGTTACTTCCAGATGATGCTCGGTATCAATGGGATAAACAAATCGTTCGAGTTGATGCTGTGCATTAAACAAAAAATAAGCATCGCGATCAGGTCGAAAAGTTCGTTCAGCATTTTTGACAGCAGGTAAAATAATAATCGATTGATATGTCGCTGCGTCAATATTTAATCGTTTAAAAAATGCCTGTAGCGTTTCCCCATGCGCCAGTCTATCAATCGTCCAAGGCACTGCAGCCTGAGGGGGTACAAGAATAGGTTGAGGAACTGCGGGCGGTGGCGCTTGCGGTTTAGCCAAATAACTAATACTTAAGGTAATTAACAACACCATGATGACGGTAATCATGGCAAACTGCAAAGGATGAAAAGTCCTCGTAGGGGTATTGCGTGTGTCGTGTTCTGTAAAATCCATCGTGATTTTCTATCGTTAAGTTTTCACCGAACATGCACCTTAGCGACTGAAAGCTTAATCGTCAATAAATTCCTGCGGCATTTTTTAAAATCTCGTCTATACTGTTTGATATGTATAAAAAACAAGCAACCTCTAAGATAAAAGGATCCAGAATGATATTAAAAAAAATATGGCTATTAGCGCTTTTACTTACCAGTAGTCTAGCCGTCCAAGCACAGAATACAGCAAGTGCACCTGCCCCCCACATTAACCAAATTTTACAACAAGCCCCTAATCTACAGAAAAATATTTTAACGTTAGGTCTTGCTGCATTTAATCATGCCAAAGAAGAAGGCATACCCGTTAAAGACGTTTTAACGATCATTGATTATTCTAAGCCATCCTTTGAAAAACGATTTTTTGTCATAGATCTCGATAACAGTAAAGTGTTATTTGATACTTATGTCGCACATGGGAAAAGCAGCGGCGATGTCTATGCCTCTCATTTTTCTAATCAAGCAAGCAGCGACGCATCAAGCCTAGGCGTGTATTTAACGGGAGATACCTACATGGGTAAGCATGGGTATTCTTTGCGATTATATGGCTTAGAAAAAGGCGTGAATGACAATCTTTACAAAAGAACGGTGGTGATTCATCCCGCTTGGTATGTTGATCCCTCCTTTTTACAGCAACATGGGCGATTAGGACGTAGTTGGGGATGCCCTGCTTTAAGCGAGACAGAGAGCCAACCTATTATCCAAACCATCAAAGATAATTCGATTATTTTAGCGTATTATCCCGATCAAAATTGGCTATCGCATTCGACGTTTGTCAGTGCATAAGAAACGTTGAGGGGTGAGCGAATGGATTGTGTACGCGGTGGATATCAAAGCACCTTACGTTCGGGTAATAAAGAAACACCCAATGTTTTTCTCGAAATTTTTGGCGAAATGATTTTTTGTAGTCTACCATTTATATACTTTCAAATAATAATGCAGGAGTAATTGAATATGCAAAACGAAAATGATGGTAAATGCCATTGCCCAGGTAAGAATGTTGATCTTTTTCTTGCAACTGCTTTCGTTTCTTTAACTGTACTCAATGGGCTTGGTACAGCGTATGGTGCGGTGCTCTGTGTGTTGTCATTTTTGGACGATCAGCCTATTTCAACAAAAGCGCTTTCTGGTGCTGTAACCGCCTTCGGTGCTGCCTCAACAGTTGCGACTGCTACTATAGCGTCATGTGCGATGCGCAGCAATAATCCTGTGAATAGGTTTTTTACAACTTTTTTTACGCATGGTAAAGATCACGATAAAGCACCCCTTGCAAAAGCACTAGCTACTGCGGCTCGCCTCGTTTAAAACGAATCTCTACAAGCTGATGGCAATGGCGCTCTACTTAGAGCGCTTAACGCAAATTCGGGAGAAGCATTGGGCTGCAAACAAACGCACCATTTTTCGGTAAGAGATTGTTATTGGTTGCAAAATAATAAAAACATCGTCGCGTAACGACACAACCCCGTTCATCCTCGCGATTCTTGATGTCTATTGGGCTTGTGTGAAAAGATGAGATGAGAGGCATCGACAAGCGAGCCAGCGGAGTGTATTAAATATAGCATGAGCATGGCGAGCGAGGAAGATAACAAAGCAGATCGCTTTTCACACAAGCCCAATCAGCACGCCGTAAAATTGACCGCCAACCCACCTTGTGACGTTTCTTTATATTTTGTTTGCATATCATGACCGGTCTGTTTCATCGTCGCAATCACATCATCCAATGACACAAGATGTTCACCGGATTCTAGCAACGTTAATTTTGCGGCACTAACGGCGGTCACAGCCGCAATGGCATTACGCTCGATACAGGGAATTTGCACAAGTCCTTTGACCGGATCACATGTTAATCCCAAATGGTGTTCCATCGCAATTTCAGCCGCTTTTTCGATTTGCTTAATATCGCCGCCTAAAACCGCTGTCAAAGCGCCCGCCGCCATCGAACAGGCAACCCCCACTTCACCCTGACAGCCGACTTCTGCACCAGAAATCGAGGCACCTGTTTTATAAAGAATCCCAATCGCGCCGGCTGTTAATAAAAATTCGACAATTTTTTCAACAGTCGCTTCGGTGGGATGGCTTTTTTTATAATACTCCAAAACAGCGGGGATAATGCCGGCAGATCCATTCGTGGGAGCTGTCACAACTCGCCCACCCGCAGCATTTTCTTCGCTGACCGCAAACGCATACGCTTGAATCCAGGCAATACTACTCGTTTCTCGATCCGTCATTTCTAAATTCATTGCAGACAATTTTTTATACAATTCCGGTGCGCGGCGCTTAACATTTAATCCACCGGGCAAAATACCGCTTCGATGACAGCCCCTTTCGATCGCTTGATGCATAATTTGTGTAATCTGCTCCACTTGCGCATAAATTTCCTTTTCCGTTCGAGATACTTTTTCGTTTTCTAAAATCACCTGATAAGGTCGCAATCCCTGTTTTTGGCACCAGGAAAATAGTTCTTTGGCCTTGTTAAAAGGGTATTTTTGTCGAGATATGTTTTTGCGGATTTTTATTTCGACAGGATCATCAGTCATAATAAAACCACCGCCTATCGAATAATAAATTTTATCCAATAAAATAGCGCGTTTTTTCCCATAAGCAAAAAAATGCATGCCGTTGGAATGCTTCGGCAAGGTTTTTGAAAAAATATAGACCATAGATTTTTCGAGATCAAAGGGGATTTTTTTCTTCCCGAAGAGGTTAATCGCTTTTTCTGCACTGATCGCTTCACAACGTGGTGTCACCAGGTCCGGATCGATCGTCTCCGGCGATTGTCCTTCCAATCCCATTAAAATCGCTTTATCGGTACCATGCCCTTTTCCCGTAAAAGCGAGCGAACCATACAATTTAATTTTAATCGTTTCAACCTGATCGAGTAAATTCATGGATTCTAACGTCGACATAAATTGTCGCGCCGCTCTCATGGGACCCATGGTGTGCGAGCTAGACGGGCCGATGCCTATTGAAAACAAATCAAAAACACTTAATGGCATTGTTATTTCTCCTTGTTAAATCGCATAAGGACACGCCATGCTCACAAGAACAGACATCTGATTTGTGTCTCATTCCCATGAAAACCCTCTCCCCATCCGGATGTTCACAAGGGGCGCTAAACGTGCGAAAACTCGTAGGAGCATCTTGTTATAATGCCCGCAAGAATCATCGCAAAGTAACACGCGACCACTCCATCCTTTCCTGCTACCCCTCTTTCGATTCTCTTCCGGCTCGGCGACGATCTGATTCTATCAACATTTTCTTTCGTAATCGAATATGTTTTGGTGTGATTTCGACCAATTCATCGTCCTCAATAAAATCGAGGGCTTGTTCTAAGCTTAGTTTAATTGGCGGCACCAAAATAATATTTTCATCAGAACCCGCTGCTCGAATATTGGTTAAATGTTTTTCCTTCGTGATGTTGATGACCAAATCATTATCCCGCGCATGAATACCCACGATCATGCCCTCATACACTTCGGTTTGCGGACCAATCATCATACGTCCTCGTTCCTGCAAATTAAACAGGGCAAAACCGGTCGCTTTTCCAGCGGCATTAGAAATTAAAACCCCATTCGGACGCTTATGACGTGGTTGCTCATCGAGCGGGCCGAAATGATCAAAGGCTTGATACATAAGCCCTGTTCCTGATGTCATCGTTAGAAAATCCGTATGAAAACCAATGAGCGCACGGCTGGCCACCAGGTAATCAAGTCGAATTCTGCCTTTATTATCAGGAAGCATATCTTGTAATTTTGCTCGACGCATACCCATCGCTTCCATGATCACGCCCTGATTGGCATTTTCAATATCGATCGTCACGACTTCATAAGGCTCACATAAACGCCCGTCAATCATTTTCGTAATAATTTCCGGACGTGACACGGCAAGTTCATAGCCTTCCCGACGCATATTTTCTAGTAAAATGGATAAATGCAATTCGCCTCGACCCGATACGCGAAATTTATCGGGATCTTCGGTATTCTCAACGCGCAAAGCCACGTTATGAATTAACTCTCGCTCTAATCGTGCACCCAAATGGCGACTGGTTAAAAATTTCCCTTCTTTCCCTGCAAACGGAGAAGTGTTCACCTGAAAAGTCATCATCACAGTGGGTTCATCGACCGTCAATGCCGGCAGCGCAACGACCTGTCCCGGATCACACAACGTATCAGAAATTTTCAAATCAGCAATGCCGGTAATCGCAATAATATCCCCTGCATACGCCTCTGGAACTTCTTGACGTTCCAACCCTAAGTGACTGAAAACTTGTAAAATTCTTCCTTTTCTGGTTTGTCCATCGCGATCAATTAATGTGACCAACATATTGGCTTTCGCAATGCCACGTTTAATACGACCAATACCAATAGAGCCCACATAACTGGAATAATCCAATGAGCTGATTTGCATTTGAAATGGCGCATTCAGATCAACATCAGGGGGCGGTACCCGATCAATAATCATATTAAAAAGCGATGACATATCGGTCGAAGGCTCATTTAAATCCAACGTCGCATAACCTTGAATAGCTGAAGTGTAAATAACGGGAAAATCGAGCTGCTTATCCGTCGCGCCGAGTCGATCAAATAATTCGAAAACCTGGTTTACCACCCATTCCGGACGTGCTTCGGCTCGGTCCACTTTATTAATCACGACAATAGGATTCAGTCCCTGCGCAAAGGCTTTTTGCGTCACAAAACGAGTTTGTGGCATAGGACCATCTACCGCATCAACCAACAATAAGACAGAATCAACCATCGATAAAATACGTTCGACCTCACCACCAAAATCCGCATGTCCTGGTGTGTCAACGATATTGATATGAAATCCTTTCCATTCGATGGCGGTGTTTTTCGCTAAAATCGTAATACCGCGTTCACGCTCTAAATCGTTAGAGTCCATGATGCGCTCGCCTAACTGGGCACGTTGATGGAAAGTACCGGATTGTTGTAATAATTTATCAACCAGCGTGGTTTTGCCATGGTCGACATGTGCGATAATCGCAATATTTCGAAGCTCACGTTGCATCATATTATTTCTCTCTTTAATTCGATTCAGTTTCGTGCCTGTATCTATAATTTACAAAGCGCGGCATCTTAGCAATTCCCACGCTAAAAATCACATCAAAAAACGGTATAAGATTATTCCTTGCGCGATGAGGAATCGAGAATCGCGGGCGGCATCTTAGCCGAATTCAATTAAGATAGCACGCGTTTTGACAATGCGCTTGGAGTTCTCACGAAAAATGCACTATTTTTCCTTCATTCGCTTGCAAGACTCATTTACTCCAACAATTCCAGCTGATGCCCATAAGACTTCAACCACTGCCTATGGACGGCGTAATCGGGCATCATCTGTTTCACCTGATACCAAAATGCCGCTGAATGATTTAAATGCGCCAAATGCGCCAATTCGTGCACAATAACATAGTCAATCACTTCGATTGGCGCCATCATTAATCGCCAACTGAAATTCAAATTCTTTTGGCTACTGCATGATCCCCATCGTTTGCGCGCATGACCGACTTTAATCTCTCGATAAGTCAATTGATGCTTTTCAGCATACGCTTTCACTTGGTTTTCAAAAAAAACCTGCGCTTCATTTTGATACCATTCGACAAATAACTTTTTTGCTTGATGCTGATATTGTTCAAGCATCAAAAATCCTTGATCGCAAAGCCTGAGCTTTTTAGCCAGCCTCGTTTTACCTTCTTTCGATGCGACAACCAGACATAAAGGATAATCATGACCTAAAAATCGAAATTTCTCACCCGGCAAATAACGATGTTTAAGGGTCTGTCGCGATTGATGACGAGTTATCGCTTGCGCTTGTTTGGCTAAAATCCACTCTTTCTTTTGAGAAATAAATTGTTCAATAAAGGATTGATGCATGCGATATGGCGCTCGAACAATCAGCTTGCCTTCGCTATTGATTTGCAACGCCAATGTTTTTCTTCGAGAACAAATAATCTCATCTATTTTGATAGTCACACAGATTCCTTATTTTATCTAAAATGCGAATTCGCCAGCATCTCTTCTAAATGCATCCAAAAGATGAATGTTTCCCCGAGCGTGCTGAATAGTTACCTGGAAGATAACAAATTAAATGCTGCTATGATAAGATAATATGGGATTTAACAAAGAGAGAATTCCGATGAACACAATCCTTGATGTTGCCATTCAATCGGCCCGATCAGCGGGTGAAGTTATCGTAGAAGCTATTCAACATATCGAAACCATCAAATTTCAAGAAAAAGCGCCTTTTGATTTCGTTTCTGAAATTGATCGACAATCCGAGACAATCATTATGCAAATGATTCGTCAGCACTATCCCGATCACGCCATTCTTTCAGAAGAAAGTGGATCATCGACCCATAACCCATCCAGTGATTATTTGTGGATCATCGATCCGCTCGATGGGACAACTAATTTTCTACACGCAGTCCCCCACTGCGCTATTTCCATTGGAATCCAGTATCAAAATCACCTGCAATATGCAGTGGTTTACGATCCCATTCGACGCGAACTTTTCACCGCCACACAAGGACAAGGGGCGAAACTCAATGATAAAGTCATTCAAGTTAGCCAACAGCCACAATTAAAGGGTTCTTTGCTCGGAACAGGCTATCCCTATCGCAACATGGATTATCTCGAACCTTATATCGCTACTTTTAAAGCGCTTATTCCCGAAACAGTAGGCATCCGACGGTGCGGTTCTGCTGCACTTGATTTAGCTTATATTGCTTGCGGGCGCTTTGATGGTTTTTGGGAGTTTCAGTTAAAATCATGGGATATTGCGGCAGGTATTTTGCTCGTTCAAGAGGCCGGTGGTTCAGTGGTTAATATTAAAGGGCTCTCGGCAAATTGCTTAGAGGATGCTGATATCATCGCCGGCAATCCTACGGTGGCCAAAGAATTATTGACCGTCGTACAGCGCTACAATCTCAATAAAAAATAATTTCGGGAGAAAACGCATGATGTCTTGTTCTATTTGCCAACTGACACAAAAACCCAACGCCCTTTTTTATCGT
Source organism: Gammaproteobacteria bacterium GWE2_42_36 (assembly GCA_001801305.1). GTDB lineage: Bacteria > Pseudomonadota > Gammaproteobacteria > UBA12402 > UBA12402 > UBA12402. The sequence goes on along the minus strand of MGXH01000002.1, from coordinate 30,548 downwards.
GATGATGACATCATGATTTGGCACTGCGCTGACACGACTATTCTCGGATATTTGATGATCGCACCGATTCGCCACATAGCCAGTTACGAATTATTAACCGGAAAAGAATTAGCCCAATTTTCTCGCTTATCTCAATGGACTATTCGATTTTTAAAAAATTTTGATCCAGCCATTGAAAAAATCTATATGTGCAGTTTTAATGAGCTGACGCCGCACGTGCATTTTCATCTTTTTCCTCGATACGATTGGATGCTCGATTGGCCCCATATTCAGGATGCCAATAACCAGATCGATGCAGTAAAGATTTTTCATCACGCACGAGAAAATTGTATTGGGCCTGTCGACCCGCAAAAGATCAATCAACTGGCTGAGCAATTTAAACGAGCACTGTCTCAGGAGAACCCCTAACATGCTGGATCATTTAAATAATAAAAAAATCATTCTCGGCATCACGGGCGGCATTGCAGCCTATAAAAGCTGCGAACTCATTCGTCTCTTAAAAACGAATCATGCGAATGTTAAAGCCATAGTTACGCCGGCCGGTTTAGAGTTTATTACGCCTCTCACGCTTAAAACATTATCGAATAACCCTGTTTATACCGATCTGTTTGATCAATCATCCAATGACTGGCAAATTGATCATATTGAATTAGCCCGGTGGGCCGATATGATTTTAATCGCGCCAGCTACAGCGAATACACTGGCCAAATTAGCGTATGGGATTGCGGACAATTTACTCACGACAATTTGCCTGGCCAGTGATGCACCGATTGCTGTTGCGCCTGCTATGAATCATGCGATGTGGGAAAATCATACGACACAAGAAAACCTGAAAGCACTCGAAAAAAAAGGCATAAAAATTTTTGGGCCTGAAATGGGTTTTCAAGCTTGTGGAGAAATAGGTCTTGGCCGAATGATTCCACCTACAGAAATTGTCAGCCATCTCCATCACGCTTTTTCCCCACCTTTACTTGAAAATAAAAAAGTCGTCATCACGGCCGGTCCGACGATCGAGCCCATCGATCCCGTGCGATGTATGACCAATTACAGCTCGGGCAAAATGGGTTATGCGATTGCCAAAGCAGCCAGAGATCTCGGCGCCACCGTCACACTCATTACTGGACCCACTTGTCTTCCCCTTCCGCATCACGTCACCGCCACTCACATAAAAACGGCCGAAGAAATGAGGCAGGCAGTGATGTTAACCATTCACGATTGCGATATTTTTATCGCAACCGCAGCCGTCGCCGATTATCGACCGGAAATTTTTTCAACTCAAAAAATGAAGCGCTCCGAAGAAACCATTTCTCTGAAATTCATCAAAAATCCCGATATTTTAGGCGCTGTTGCCGCGTTGCCGAATCCACCCTTTACGGTAGGATTCGCTGCAGAAACAGAACACGTTCTCGAACATGCCCGACAAAAATTGAGCCATAAAAACATTGATCTCATCGCCGCTAACGAAGTAGGTGACAATAAAGGATTTAACAGCGATGAAAATGCACTGATCATTATCACTCGACAGGGGAAAACCATTACACTCCCCAAAAAAAGCAAATCGCTGCTCGCCTATGAGTTACTTGAAATCATCAATAAATGCTTATGAATATTAAGCTGCTATTTGATTCTCATGCCATCCATCCACATTTTAAAACGGGTTGGGGATTTTCTTGCCTCGTCAATGACGCTATTCTGTTTGACGTGGGGAAGAGCAGTAAGGCATTGCGTCATAATCTCCATTTGATGGCTATTGATCCCACCTCAATAAAATCCATCATTATTTCTCATGATCATCACGATCATGCAGGCGCATTAAACAAACTACTTACCTTTGCCGACCCTGAATCAATTTATCTCTGCCCGCATTCACGAATTTCAATCACTTCAAATAAAATAATTTCTGTTTCGCCTTTTTGCGTAATCGACAAACAAGTCTTTTCTTCTGGCGAGTTAGTCGGTCTATACAATAAGCAACTCATCGTCGAACAGGTTTTAATTTTAAAAGGAACGCGCGGGCTCACAATTTTAACTGGCTGTGCCCATCCATCCATAACGACCATTGTCACTGTCGTAAAAACACATTTTCCTCATGATCCCATCGATCTTTTTATAGGAGGCTTTCATTTGTATCGAAAAAATCAGATGGAAATTGAAAGTCTCATTCGCACCTTGCAATCACTCCAAGTCAAAAGAATTGCACCGCTTCATTGTAGCGGCACTCTAGCTAAAAAACTGTTCAAAAAACATTACCAAGAAAATTGCCTTGAATTGAAAGTGGGTGAAACAATCACTTTATAAGCTCAGTATTTTTTAAACAGCAACACTAGACTCCCGTTCGTACTCGCGCAATAATAGTTTTTTTGATAACTATTGAGCGGTGATATATGGATTTTTCATTTGCGAAAACGGCTTTTTCAAATACTCAGGATTTTCTTTCTCGAGAATGGCTCGAAACCAATCATCTGGGTGGTTATGCTTCGAGTTCGTTACTCAATTGCCACACTCGAAAATACCATGGCTTGCTCGTTGCGGAAATTGAAGCCTTCGCTGAAAAGTTTGTTCTATTATCCAAATGTGAAGATTATGTGATCATCAATGATATCTCTTATCCACTTTGCGGATCGCAGTTTCCGAATTATTTTCAAGAGGGTAGTTTTCATTGTTTTCAACGCTTCGATTTAACAACCCATCCGTGCTGGACGTTTCAATTCAACGATATAACGATCACCAAAGAAATTTTAATGCCCCACTTAAGAAATACGGTACTCATTCGATATAAAACCTCATCCAAACAACCGATCACGCTGCAATTACGTCCGATGATTGCTGCGCGCAATTTTCATGAACTCACGCATGAAAACGACTGTATGTCGCGCATTTTATCGTCCTCCAAGCAAGGCTATCAAATAAAGCCCTATGCCACATTTCCAAACTTATACTTTCAGATCAACACTGCTTTCGAATGTGAACAAAATCCGGTGTGGTATAAACAATACGAATACCGAGAAGAACAAGAACGCGGATACCCTTATCGCGAAGATTTGTTTTCCCCGGGTCAATTTACTATCGCTTGTTATCAACACCAGGATATTATTTTCTCTGCTTCATCAAATGAATTATCCGATGATCTTTCTCTTATTTTCCAAAATGAAATAAAACGCCGCGTTAAATTGAGGCGTTCTTATACAGGGACGCCGTTAGAACAACAACTGAAGCAATCCGGGCAAGATTTTCTGAAATATTTCACGCGGGTACAAAAAGATGAGATACGCGATGAAAAAGGGCGAGCGACAGGCGCTTACTTATCCATCGATGAAAATACAGATTCTTCTTTACGCCAATCCATCACGCTCGTAGCAGGTTATCCCTGGTTTTTAGACTGGGGCCGCGATGCCATGATCTCACTACCCGATCTCACCTTATCTACTGACCAAGCGGCGGAATGTTTAGCGATTCTCAAATCATTTGCCGAACAGGAACATCAAGGCATCATCCCTAATTTCCTGGGTAAAACACCTGAGGAAAATGCCTATAATTCGGCCGATGCCAGTTTATGGTTCGCATGGGCCGTGCAGCAATACTATCTCACAACAAAAGATCGTTCTTCGATAAAAAAACGGCTATGGCCAACGTTAAAAAGTATTTTTTCACATTATCAAGCCGGCACTTTGTATCAGATTCATCAGCGAGAAAATGGATTGCTTTACGCCGGCGATCCTGGAACCAATGTCACTTGGATGGATGCGATAGTCAATGGGAAGCCGGCGACACCACGCTATGGCGCAATCGTCGAATTAAATGCGCTTTGGTATAATTTCATTTGTTTTATGCAAGAATTAGCGACCTGTTTTGGCGAAAAAATAACGGCGAAAAATTTTGCTACACTGGCACAGAAAATCCAAAATGCTTTTCAACAAGTCTTTTGGATAAAATCGTCAAACCATTTAAAAGATTATGTGAATGATGACGGTGAAGATCTATCTATTCGCCCGAATCAAATCATAGCAGCCTCACTCCCCTATTCTCCGCTAGCAAAAGACATGGCGATAGGGGTTATCGAAATCGTTATCAAACATTTGTTGACCCCGTATGGATTGCGCACTTTATCGCCTGAAGATCCTCATTACATCGGCATTTATCAAGGCGAGCAATCCAAACGAGATCAAGCGTATCACAACGGAACTGTTTGGCCGTGGCTATTGGGGCATTTCGCTCGAGCAGTCAACAAAGTGTATGCCGACCGTGCAACGACTCAACAATTATTGCAACCCTGTGTGGATGCGCTCACACGCCATTTATCCGAAGCCGGTATCGGCTGTGTTTCGGAAATTTTTGATGGGGACGCGCCACACCATCCACGCGGATGCATTCATCAAGCATGGAGTGTCGCGGCTTTCTTGCAACTCGCGCAATCGTTGTACAAACATTAAAGGAACCGTAAAAAACATCAATTTTTTTGACTCACTTCTTCATACATGAAACTTTTATGATACAATGATCAGAACTTGAGAATGATGCTCATATTAAAGGAATTGCGATGAAGATCCTCATGTACGGTTGGGAGTTCCCTCCTCACATCAGTGGCGGTTTAGGTGTCGCCTGTTATGGGATGGTCACTTCGCTGATTAAAAAACCCGACGTTAATGTAACCTTAGTCCTTCCTCATGCCGCTCAAGATATTGTTTGTCACGATCAATTTTCCCTATTGGGATGCCGCAATTTATGTGAAGAACACACCTGGCTACAAACGCTGCTACAGAACGTTAATATTACCGAAATTGATACATTGCTGCACCCTTACATCACTGAAGAACGTTACCACGATTTATTGCTGACCTTTAGCGATCAGGTTAAACGCGCTTCCAGCAGTGACCCTTTTGCTTTTACGGGAAAATATGGCCCGAATTTAATGGCTGAAGTGTATCGTTACGCCGTTATTGCCGGCAGCATTGCAAAAACAACATCGCATGATGTGATTCATGCTCACGATTGGTTGACCGGTCTTGCGGGTATTGAAGCAAAAAAAAACAGTAAAAAACCACTGGTTTTTCATATTCACGCGCTCGAACGAGATCGATGCGGCGAAAATGTCAATCAGCAAGTTTTTGCGATTGAGAAACAAGTCATGGAACAAGCCGATTTAGTTATTGCGGTTAGCCAATACACGAAAAGCGTTGCCATGCAATATTATGGTATTTCAGAAGATAAAATTTTTGTTGTCCATAATGGTATTTCCCCTACGGAACGATCCACAGAAACATCTCGCAAAAAACACGATAAAAAACGCTCGAAAATGATTTTGTTTTTAGGTCGCGTCACGTATCAAAAGGGGCCTTATTTCTTCATCGAAGCCGCGAAAAAAATATTATCGAAGCGAAAAGATGTCCATTTCGTTATTGCCGGAACGGGTGATTTATTACCGAGCATGATTGAACATGTCGCTCAAAGCAGCGTGGCTCACCATGTGCATTTTACCGGCTTTGTACCCCCCACAGTCACAAAGAAAATCTATCAAATGGCCGATCTTTATGTCATGCCCAGCGTATCAGAACCCTTTGGGCTCACCGCTTTAGAAGCCTTATCGCAAAATATTCCCATACTCATTTCAAAACAATCAGGTGCAGCAGAAGTGTTACAAAATGTATTAACCGTTGATTACTGGGATATTCATGAAATGGCGTCCAAGATGTGCGCGTTATTGGATTATCCTGTTTTGCGCGAAACAACGGTAAATGCATCGAAAAAAGACCTTGACCAATTAACTTGGGAAAGCGCTGCGGATAAATTAGTTGATATTTATCAACAAGCCATCAATCTATAAAGAGGAGGTAGCCGATGACTGCTCTGTGTTTATATTTTCAGGTGCATCAACCGAATCGGTTAAGAAAATACACGTATTTTGACATCGGTCAATCGCATGACTATGAAGACGAAAAAACCAACCGAGAGATCTTGCTGAAAGTCGCTGAAAAATGTTATCTCCCGACCAATCAATTATTGCTTAAATTAATTAAACGTTATCGAGGAAAATTCAAAGTTGCTTTCTCTTTATCGGGCACGGTCATCGATCAATTCAAACAATATCGACCCGAAGTGTTAGACTCTTTCAAAGCATTGGCAGATACCGGCGAAGTCGAGTTTTTAGATGAAACTTATTACCACTCGCTGTCGTATCTTTTTTCCAAAGAAGAATTTACCGAACAAGTTGAACTACACCATAAATTGATTCGAAAAGAGTTTGGCTACAAAGCCACCACTTTTCGTAATACCGAATTAATTTATAATAATGAACTCGCCCAATTTGTCGAAGGGATGGGTTATAAAACCTTACTTACCGAAGGCGCCGATAAAGTGCTCGGCTGGCGTAGTCCCAATTTTGTTTATCGCCCTGTCGGGTGTAAAAAATTACAACAGCTGTTAAAAAATTATCGACTATCCGATGATGTAGCGTTTCGTTTTTCTAATCAATCTTGGGTCGAGTATCCTTTGCTGGCTGAAAAATACGCCTATTGGGTTCATCAATTGGCCGGACAAGCGGAGGTGATCAATCTGTTTATGGATTATGAAACGTTCGGCGAACATCAATGGAAAGAAACCGGTATTTTTGCATTTTTAGAACAATTACCAGAAAAAATTTTCCAGCATGCCGATTTTGAATTCCTCCTGCCTTGTGAAGTCAGCAAAAAATTTAAAGCGGTTGCGACATTGGATACACCGCATTTTGTTTCATGGGCGGACGAAGAACGAGATCTTTCAGCCTGGCGAGGAAACCCGCTTCAAGAAGATGCCTTGCAATCGGTCTACCTTTTAGAAGGAAAAGTCAAAGCATCCGGCGATAAAGACTTATTACATACTTGGCGATTATTACAAACATCCGATCATTTTTATTATATGTGCACAAAATATGCGAATGATGGTGACGTACATAAATATTTCAATCCTTACCACAACCCCTATGACGCCTATGTCAATTACAAAAATATATTAACTGATTTTGTTTTACAATTAAATCAGCAGAAAATGAAACAGAAAAAAAAGAAAGGAGCCTAACGAACTATGTCAGAAAATACTTGGTTATTCGAAACAAGCTGGGAAGTATGCAATAAAGTCGGCGGCATCAATACCGTCTTGCGTACAAAAATCAAACAAGCACTCGCCTCTTTTGGCGATCGCTATATTATGGTTGGCCCCTGGCTTCCTGAAAATCAAAATTTTGTTGAAACAATTCCTGATCACTTAGCCCCAATCGCCAAAATTCTCGAAGACCATCATTTGCGATTTCGCATGGGTTATTGGGATGCGGAAGAAGGCAAACCTCAAGTCATTCTACTCGATTATCAAAATCGTTATAATATTGCCGACATACTTTATTCGATGTGGTCACATTTTAATGTGGATTCTCTCGCCGGCAATTACGAATACATCGAACCCATTTTATTTTCGACTACCGTCGCAGATGCCATTAAAGCCATCGCCTCAAATGAGCATTACAAAAATGCGAATATCATTGCTCAATTTCATGAATGGTTATGTGGCGCTGGTATTTTATTTTCAGAACATGATTCGCATAACATTTCAACAGTATTTACTACCCACGCCACAGTATTAGGCCGCGCGTTAGCCAGTGATCGCCGAGATATTTATAATTTACCAGCCACTTTTGATCCTGAAACCGAAGCAAGAAAATATGGTGTTTTCGCTAAACATTCTGTCGAGCGTGCTGCTGCTAGAGAAGCCGATTGCTTTACAACAGTCAGCGCACTCACCGCCGATGAAGCCTATATCATGCTCGGAAAATATCCGGATAAAATCGTACCGAATGGACTAGATGTGGAGCATATTCAACAAGTCCTGACAACTTATGATCTTCCTGCTATTCGAGAAAAATTACATCATGTGGCAAGTCAAACCTTACGTCATGACGTCCCGGCGAATGCTTTATTCTGGATTACTTCCGGACGTTATGAATTTCATAACAAGGGTTTTGACGTACTATTGTATAGCTTAGATAAACTTGAAAAAGAACTGTCCGCTGAAGCGCCGCCCATCATTGTGTTATTTTGTATTGCAGCAAATAACCGCACTGAACAAGACAGTTTATTACCACAAGGCCATGCGTCTTACGACCCCAATCAGCAAAGCGCCCTCGGTATTGCAACACACCGACTAAATGACCCGAATAGAGATCCGATCATTCAAACGTGTCGCGAATTAAATTTCAATCAACCGAGTCGAAAAATTTCCGTGATTTATTCCGATAGCTATTTACATGGCCATGACGGTGTTTTCAATATCGATTATGAGAAAATATTAGCCGCTTGTGACCTCAGCATCTTCCCTTCTTACTATGAACCTTGGGGTTACACACCGCTTGAAAGTATTGCCTATCAAACACCGACGATTACTACTAATTTGGCTGGCTTTGGATCTTGGGTCAGTAGTTTACAATTACCGAATCAGGAAGCCGTCCAAGTGTTACATTATGGGACACAGGAAGAAATTGTCACCAGCCTGAGCGATTGTCTTTATAAAACCGTCCAACAAACCGATGCGCAAAAACAATCGATCCGTGAACAAGTCGCTAAAATAGCGCAATTAGCCGACTGGAAATTGTTTTATCAGGATTATCTCGATGCTTATGACCAAGCCATCGAGTTCAATGACATTTACTATGAAGATATACAAAATGAGTATATGGCTAGTTATCATACGGTTGAATCCACTACTCCGCGCTTTCGATCTTTTCAACATGAGTGTCAATTGCCCGCACAACTTTCACAATTACGAGATCTCGCTTACAACTTGTGGTGGGCATGGCATCACGAAGTGAAATTATTATTTCAAGGGATGGATCCGGTTTTATGGGAAAAAGTAAAACGCAATCCGATTGAATTTTTGAATAACGTATCGTCCACGTTGTTATCCCAAAAAATGAATGATCCCGGGTATATGGAAAAATATAATCATTTACTCATTGCTTTCGATCAATATCTTAATCGTAAAAGCAAATTGGATTTAGAGGTCATTCACGCCGATCAACCCATCGCCTATTTTTGTTTGGAATATGGTTTAGATGAAAGTTTACCAATCTACGCAGGTGGCCTCGGTATTTTGGCGGGTGATTATTTAAAATCTGTATCTGATGTGGATTTGCCCTTAATTGCGATTGGTTTATATTACAAGCAAGGTTACCTGACACAACGCGTCGACCATCAAGGTGAGCAACTCATCGAACATGCCACAATCGACCCTAAAGTATTACCTTTAAAACAACTTAGCGATGATTCGGGCAAACCTCTATTGATTGGCGTTGAAGTTCAAAACAGAACGATTTTCGTCGGCATATGGAAACTCAAAGTGGGGAAAGTCCCGCTCTATTTACTCGATACGGACGTCCCTGAAAACAACCCTGATGATCGGCAAATCACGAATCGATTATATTGCAATTCTAAAACACAACGTTTATTACAAGAAATTGTGTTAGGCGTCGCAGGTGTTCGATTAATTGCCGATAAGCTAGCGATCACACCGAGCGTCTACCATCTCAATGAAGGTCATTCTGCTTTTTTATTGTTAGAACGCATTAAAATGTTAGCTAATCAAGGCTTTTCACATTCAGAGGCCATCGAAATGGTGCGCGCTTCATCCGTCTTTACGACACACACGCCTGTTCCGGCAGGAAATGAAGTGTTTGATGAAACTTTAATTAAAGAGTATTTCTCTAAATCGGCACAATTGTTGGGCGTCCCCATTGAAAAGCTGCTCGAATTCGCACGCGATTTTGATAATGCGCATAACTTTTCAATGACCATTCTAGCGTTAAAATTAACGGCTAAATCCAATGGCGTATCAAAAATTCATCAACGTGTTGCGCAGCATATGTGGCAACCGATCTGGCCGGGATTACTGGAAAATGAAGTGCCCATTGAAGGGGTCACGAATGGGGTACATCTCGAAACTTGGTTAGGTATTCCCATGAGAATTCTTTTCGATACTTATTTGGGAGGCTCTTGGCTCGATGCACAAGACGATCCCGAAACTTGGAAAAAAATGAGCCTCATCCCCGATTACAGTTTATGGGACACCCACCAAATTCAAAAAGACCGCCTATTAAATATTTTGAAAGAGCGTATTCCTAAAGAATATCGGCGCCGCAGTGAAAAAGAATCACTCATTCAGTCTTCATTGGAAACATTAACCAATCAAACATTATTGATTGGTTTTGCCAGGAGATTTGCTACTTACAAACGACACGATTTAATTTTTAATAACCGAGAACGCGCCGTAAAAATTCTGACCAATCCCCAAATGCCGGTTGTGTTATTGATTGCCGGAAAATCACACCCGGCCGATACATTAGGTAAAAACGTCTTGAAATCTATCATTGAAATAACCCGCGACCCGGCTTTTAAAGGTCACGTTATCTTTCTAGAAGACTATGATATGTCTTTAAGCAAAGCATTGGTGCAAGGGGTTGATATCTGGCTAAATAATCCCATTTACCCTAAAGAAGCCTGTGGCACGAGCGGCATGAAAGTCGCGATGAATGGCGGACTGAACTTTTCGATTCGAGATGGCTGGTGGGATGAAACAAGTCCTCAAGCCGGTTGGTCGATTGATACCGTTGAAATGCAAACCAACGAAGAAAAACGCAATGCCGCGGAGTGCGATGATTTGCTCAATAAACTGGAATACACAATTGCGCCATTGTATTACGACAGTAAAAAGGATACGAGAAAATCAGAATGGGTAGCGCGAATGAAAGCGTCCATCATGGAAGTCAGCTGCGAATTTAACGCACACCACATGGTAAAAAACTATCTGTCAGAATTGTATTTACCCTTGGCCCGTTATTCAACCCAGTTACAGCAAAATGATTTTGCCGATTTAAAGGCCCTGGTACGATGGAAAGAACGCACTCGATTACATTTTAATACCCTTAAAATCAAAACGCTCTTAGTCGAAGGGATTAAAAATGGAAAGATCCAAACCAGTGGCGAACTAAAAATCACCTTGCTTTTATTCTCCGGAAAACTAAAGGCCAGTGAAATCAAAGCAGAACTGATTTTAATTCGTACGACCGATGATCCAATGAAATCATCACCTATTACTATGCCGTTGACACTTTCAGATAAACGAGAAAGTGGTATTTTGACGTATACGGCGGAATATAAAATAGAAGATACGGGCTTATTTTCCTATGGTGTCCGTATTTATCCTTATCATCCAAAATTGGTGTATCCACATGATATGAATCTGATGATTTGGGGGTGAGCCTGGTAAAGGAAATGCGAAGCATTTCCCCAGGCGAACGACGCGCATGGGTTTATCGCGAGGAATACGCAGCGATAAACGCGAAGCAAGGACGCTGAGCTGGATGAATTTCCATGGATGGCTTCTTACCACAAATATCGCCTGGATCGACATACCATGATAGGCCCATAATCAACACGTTAAGGATCTGCGTAGCTCGTTGTCAAATTAACCTTGCGCTTCCAAATACCGCTTCGCATCCAGCGCCGCCATGCACCCTGCCGCGGCCGAGGTAATCGCCTGCCGATAAATAGGATCGGCGACGTCACCCGCAGCAAAAACGCCCTCGATAGAAGTCGATGTCGCGCATCCTGCTCTGCCTCCTTTGACTTGAACATAACCACTTGCTAAGTCTAATTGTCCTTCAAAAATTTTCGTATTCGGTTCATGACCAATGGCAATAAAAACACCGTCCACGTTGATCGATTTAATCAAACCTGTTTGCACATTTTTAATCGCAATACCCGTAACCCCTCGATTATCGCCTAAAATTTCTTCGACCACGGAATTCCACTCAATAGCCACTTTCCCTTCCGCCACTTTTTGCATCACTTGATCAATTAAAATCGGTTCGGCGCGAAATTGATCACGCCGATGAATCATCGTCACATGAGAAACGATTTGCGATAAATATAACGCTTCTTCGACCGCCGTATTACCTCCTCCCACTACCACGACGGGTTTATTGCGATAAAAAAAACCATCGCACGTTGCACAGGCAGAAACGCCTTTGCCGCGATAGCTTTCTTCCGATGGCAATCCCAAGTATTTCGCCGATGCACCCGTTGCAACAATAAGCGCATCACAAGTATATTGATCGTTTTCACCTGCCAAAATAAAAGGTCGCTTTGATAAATCCGCTGATTGAATCACATCAAAAACAATCGGCACATTAAATCGCTCCGCATGTGCCAACATGCGATTCATGAGCTCAGGCCCCATGACACCTTGCGCATCACCCGGCCAATTATCGACTTCGGTTGTTGTCGTCAATTGCCCGCCTTGCTCCATGCCGGTAATTAATACCGGCGATAAATTCGCCCGCGCGGCATAAATCGCCGCTGTGTATCCTGCCGGCCCTGACCCTAAAATAAGTAATTTGCTGTGCATGCGTTGTCCTCGTTGATTCAATTGTCGGCTATTCTATCGGAGGATTGAATCCGATAGAACGATTTTTTTGGCACACCCCAATAGACTTCCCCTTTTAAAAAAAGTAGAATCTGCGCTTTATTTGGGATCGCAAAAAAAGAGGCGCAATAAAAATTATGACTATCCTCGTTTTCTCAATTGTGTTTGCCTGTATGTTGCTCAATGCGCTGGCGCAACTGTTACTTAAAGCAGCCATGAATCACATCGGTACGTTTACTTTTACCCTGCCCAGCCTGATTCCAATCGGGATTAAAGTCGCAACCAGCCCTTACATTATCTCGGGGATTACTTGTTATGTATTAAGCGTTATTCTCTGGTTGTTGGTTTTATCGCGCACGGATGTTTCTATTGCTTATCCATTAACCAGCATTGGTTTTATTTTAGCGCCAATAGGCGCTTATCTTTTTTTAGGAGAAAATTTATCCGCCACACGGATTGTTGGCATCTTGGTCATCCTACTAGGGGTGTATTTTGTAACTCGGAGTTAAGAACACTATGACAGAGTCTTTTTTACCTTTTGCTCGCCCTTCAATTGACGACGCAACCATTGCTGAAGTAGTTGACTGTTTAAAATCCGGTTGGCTTACGACAGGCCCGCGCGTACAAAAATTTACGGAAAATCTCAAAACTTATTTAAAGGCGGAAAATGCCGTACCGCTGACCTCCGCAACGGCAGGATTGCAACTGGCTTTACAAGCGCTCAACTTTCAGCCCGGCGATGAAGTCATCACCTCCCCTTTAACGTTTGCTGCTTCAGCCAATACGATTGTTCAAGCAGGCGCGAAACCCGTGTTTGTCGATATCGATCCTCGCACATACAATATTGACGTGACTAAAATCGAATCGGCGATTACCCCAAAAACTAAAGCGATTATGCCGATTCACTACACGGGATTACCCGCTGATCTGGACGTAATTTATGCACTGGCTAAAAAATACAATTTACGCGTGATTGAAGATGCGGCCCACGCAATTGGCGCCTATTATAAAGGAAAAATTTTGGGCAGCTTCGGCGATATTCAAGTCTTTAGTTTTCACCCGAATAAAAATATGACCAGCGGCGAAGGCGGCTGCGTCACAACCAATGATTCGCACGTTGTACGCTCCGTTAAAGTGAACAGCTTTCATGGCATTGATCGCGATGCCTTTAACCGTTTTTCGAAAGAAGGCAGTCAGCATTACGATGTCATCTCGGCTGGTTATAAATATAATATGCTCGATCTGCAAGCAGCGATCGGCATTCATCAACTCGCTTCGCTTGATCGGTTTATCGAACGTCGAACGGTTTTGGTGAATCGTTATTTACACTTGCTCGCCGATTGGAAAGAAATCACCTTGCCGCCTTCAAAAACGTCTTACGATTGCAAACATGCGTGGCATTTGTTTGCGCCGCTCATCAATCCGGAAGTGGCTGGCGTTGATCGCGATACCTTCATGGCCAAAATGAAAGAACATAATATCGGCACAGGATTGCACTACGATGCGGTACATTTGTATTCATTTTACCGTAATCAATTTGGCTACAAGCTCGGCGATTTTCCACACACCGAATCAATTGCAAGCCGCATTGTCAGTTTGCCGCTTTTCCCAGATCTAACTGAACAACAACAAGATCGGGTCGTTGCGACAATGAAAGAGGTATTTAGAAAGTAAGCATTTATTTTAAAAGAACTGATGTTTTTTTAACTAAGATTTTCCCATTTATCTCAAAACAAACAACTGAGGTTTTTTCATGACTACGTCTCTACCCTATATCAGCATCGTCATTCCCGTTCATAACGAACAGGAAGTGTTAGAAATTCTCTATCAACGTTTAACCACGGTGATGGATCAACTCGGCAAACCGTATGAAGTGATTTTAACGAATGACGGTAGCACCGATAATTCTACAGCGATTTTAAATGATTTCGTTAAGCGTCGACCAAACGAATTCCGTATTATTCATTTCAATCGCAATTATGGTCAACATATGGCGATCATGGCAGGATTTGAAAATGTCCGTGGTGAAATCATTATCACGATGGACGCCGACTTACAGAATCCGCCCGAAGAAATTCCTCGCCTCGTCGCTGAAATGGAAAAAGGTCATGACGTGGTAAATACCCACCGCATGGATCGACAAGACAATCCATGGCGATTATTTGTTTCTCATGCGCATAATTGGTTACGTAAAAAAATGATTCCCTCCCTTAAAATGGAAGATGAAGGATCGATGTTACGCGCGTATCGTCGTAATTTAGTCGATCTCATGGTATCCAGCGGAGAAAGCTCGACATTTATTACCGCATTAGCGTTGACCTATGCCGCGAATCCCGCTGAAATCGGTATCAAACATGAAGAACGTGCTGCCGGCACCTCGAGTTACAGTTTTTACAAATTGATTCGCTATAATTTTGACTTGATCACGAATTTCTCGCTTGTTCCACTGCAAATGTTTACGTTTATTGGGATTTCAGTCTCGATTTTAAGCTTATTATTTGTCATTTACTTGCTCATTCGTCGATTGGTCATAGGCCCTGAAGTCGCTGGATTGTTTACTTTATTCGCCATCGCCTTTTTTATCATGGGTCTCATCATCATGGGCGTTGGTATTTTAGGTGAATACATCGGTAGAATTTATCTGGAAACATTAAAACGACCGCGCTTTGTAATTCGAGAAATTCGTCAACAACAAGAAGGACAATAAATTATGACTAAAAAAATACTGATTTTAGGCGTCAATGGATTTATCGGCAGCCGCCTAACTGAAATGATTTTAGACAATACCGATTGGGTCGTCTATGGCATGGATCTTGCAGCCAATAAATTAGAGGGCTCATTGGGCCGCGAACGTTTTCACTTTACCGAAGGTGATATTACGATCCATAAAGAATGGATCGAATATCATATCAAAAAATGCGATGTGGTTTTGCCACTCGTTGCCGTCGCTACACCTTCCACTTATGTAACCGATCCACTGCGTGTGTTTGAGCTCGACTTCGAAGCTAATCTCCCGATTGTTAGACAAGTCGTCAAATATAAAAAACGCGTCCTATTCCCCTCTACGTCTGAAGTGTACGGGATGTCGACTGATGCCGTTTTTGATGAAGAAACAAGCCCGCTCATTGTCGGGCCAATCAATAAAGAGCGATGGATTTATTCAACCTCTAAGCAACTCATGGATCGAATTATTTATGCTTATGGTAATCACCAAGGATTACAATTTACCAATTTCAGACCATTCAACTGGATCGGCCCCAAACAAGATGATGTGTTTGCCGAAAAAGAAGGCAGTTCTCGTGTCTTAACGCAATTTATCGGCAATATTTTGCGCGGTAAAGATATTCAATTAGTCGATGGTGGCAGACAGCGTCGAAGCTTTACCTACATTGATGATGGGATCGATGCCCTCATGCGAATTATCGATAATCAAGAGGGAAAGGCGAATGGACAAATTTTCAATATTGGTAATCCGAAAAATGATTTATCGATTCGGGAATTGGCGGAGTTATTAGTGAAGCTCATTAAGACTTATCCGAAATATGCAAAATTAGCAGAAAAAACAAAACTCATCGATACAGATGCCAACATTTATTACGGCAAAGGCTATCAAGATGTTCCTTCTCGCGTTCCTTCAATCAAGCATGCGGAAAATTGCCTGGGCTGGAAACCGCAATATGATATTGAAACAGCGCTTCGAAAAACGTTAGATTACCATCTGAAATAAATGTAACTATTCGCCGCGATTGTGACATGATTCAAGAACGTTCTGCCGTCATTGCGGGGAGCGCAATGACGAGAGATCGGCTGCGCCCCGCAATTGACGGGCATGAAGCACGCGGGATGACGCTTCAGAATTCAAATACAACAATAGTTGAAATTTATTTTCTATACTATACCGTGACGAAAGGCAGAAACCCTATTGATTTCCTGTATCATCTTGATCGGTTTCTTCCGATATTTCTTGATTTTTTTCTTTTTCATCTTGAATACGTTTATAAATTTCTTCGCGATGAACAGAAGTTGTCTTAGGCGCATTAATGCCGACGCGCACTTGATTACCTTTGACACCTAAAACGGTGACTAACACATCATCACCAATAATTAATGTCTCTCCGATTCTCCTCGTTAATATAAGCATGATCTTCTCCTTGTAAATTTTAAATTTTGTGCAACCAGTCACTGCAACACTGGCAGCCCATTCAATATAGACGCAAAAACTTAAGAGAAACTTAAGCAAATTGTTTATCTTGGTTATTTTTTAAACTTTTCATCCATCTCTGAATTAGGCGAAAAAATAATGGGCGAAAATAAGATACGTTCGCATTTCATTTTTTCGTTAAAATTTTATCGATAACGGATAAAACAATATTCTGTATTTCCCAGAACGTTTTAAAAAGTCTAAACAAATAACAATAAAAATAACTACTTAAGAAAAATCAGATCTATTTCTGCATCACGCAAGTGAACTGACGTATTCCCTCACCTTTTTTGAACAATATACAAAATCCTTTTTTCTTAATTTTTTAGAAAAATTCTCTGCCACACACAAAGCACCAAAAAATTAAGTGATTTTATTTTACTAAAATTTTATGTTTTGTCCAGTTTTTAAGCATTTCCAACACGGTCGGCAGTTGATCAATCTGTTTTCCACCGCCTTGCGCGAAATCAGGACGACCCCCTCCCTTCCCGCCTAAAGCTTCAGACGCCTGTTTAATCAGCTCTCCGGCTTGAACACGATCAACGCAGTTTTTTGTCACGCCAGCAGTCAGATGAATGCTTCCTTCATGAATAACGGCCAATAAAATCACGCTCCGATTAAAATGGCTTCTCAAGGACTCAACCATTTCTCGCATCAACTTCGGCTCGATTTCTTTGACTTCTGCGATTAACACATCCATATCACCCACTTTTTCCACTAAATGAATCAACGCTTGCTGTTTTTGCTCGGCTAAACGACGTTCATAATCATGTAAAAGTACTTCATGCACTTTATGCTGTTCGATCAGTTGATCGAATCGTTCGGGCAGTTTCGCCGTAGACGTTTTCAATTTTTGAGCCAATTGATCCAAAATAACCATTTGTGCTTCCATATAATCTAACGCTTTGGCCCCCGTGATAGCCTCAATACGACGAACGCCAGCTGCAATCCCCATTTCTTCAATGATTTTAAATAATCCTAGATCACCGGTACGAGCCGCATGCGTACCACCACATAATTCTGTTGAAAAATCGCCCAGGCTCACCATGCGCACTCGATCACCATATTTTTCGTTAAATAAAGCCATCGCACCTTTAGCAACGGCTTCATCATAAGTCGTTACCGTTGTTTCAATCAGATGATTAGCGCGAATTTTTTGATTGATAAGTTGCTCGACTTGCCGTAATTCTTCTTTTGAAACCGGCTGAAAATGCAGAAAATCAAAACGCAGGCGGTCGGCATCAACGGAAGATCCTTTTTGCACGACATGCTCTCCCAAAACAGCGCGTAATGCACTTTGCAATAAATGCGCCGCTGAGTGATTTAATTTCACCGATTGTCTATGGGCGATATCCACTTCTGCGAGCACTTCCTGTTTTTCAGTGATTTCGCCACAAATCATTTTCCCATAATGTACAATCGCTTGATCAACCCTTTGCACATCTTCGACTTGAAAAACATTATTATCGATCGCTAAAAAACCTCGATCTGCCACTTGCCCACCAGATTCGGCATAAAAAGGCGTTTTGTCCAATATCACCTGGCCTGACTCACCTTCTTGTAAGAGGTTGACTGAAGCATTATTTTTCAACATGGCTAGGACGATGGCTTTGTCTTGCAATTTATCATAGCCAACGAATGTTGATTTCAATTCTGTTTTCAATTTTTGTTGGTAATCTGCCTTGAATTTACTTGATTGACGAGAAAGCGAACGTTGCTTTTCCATCGCCGCATCAAATCCTGCACGATCCACCGAAAAGTCTTTTTCTTTCACGATCATTTCTGTGAGATCTAGCGGGAAACCATACGTGTCATATAATTTAAACGCAATTTCACCCGAAATCATTTTCGTCTTCGCCGAAACAATCAATGAATCGATCAGCTGTAATCCTTGCTGTAACGTTTTTGCAAATTGTTGTTCTTCCTGCAATAACGCTTTTTCAATCATCGATTTTGCCGCGATTAATTCAGGATAGGCTTCACCCATTGTCGCGATGAGCGGCTCGACCAATCGATAAAAAAATGGCTCCGTTAAGCCCAATTGATTGCCATGACGAATCGCGCGACGAATAATTCGGCGCAACACATATCCTCGTCCTTCGTTCGACGGCAACACGCCGTCTACAATTAAAAAGGCGCTCGCGCGGGTGTGATCGGCAATCGCACAGAGAGAAGGATGATTCAGCATTTCTTTACTACCGGCCAATTGAACAATCGCTTGAATTAAAGTTTTAAAAATATCGATCTCATAATTGCTGTGCACGCCTTGCATAATCGCCGCAATTCTTTCCAATCCCATCCCCGTATCGACAGACGGTTTCGGCAATGGCGTTAAAGTCCCTGTTCCATCTCGTTCAAATTGCATGAACACCAAATTCCATATTTCAACATATCGATCACCTTCAGCATCCACACTCCCCGGCGGGCCACCGGCAATTGAGGGGCCATGATCGTAAAAAATTTCCGAACAAGGTCCGCAAGGTCCTGTATCACCCATCGCCCAAAAATTATCTTTTTCACCACAGCGGGAAAAACGTTTGGGATCGATTTTCATTTCATCGAGCCAAATTTGTGCCGCTTCATCATCTTTTTCGAAAACCGTGATCCATAAACGCTCTTTTGGCAATTGCAAAACGCCTGTTAAAAATTCCCATGCAAACTGAATCGCCTCGCGCTTAAAATAATCACCAAAACTAAAATTGCCGAGCATTTCAAAAAACGTATGATGCCGTGCCGTATAACCCACTTGCTCCAAATCGTTATGTTTACCCCCTGCACGCATACATTTTTGCACAGTCGTCGCGCGACGATAAGATCGTTGCTCGCGTCCAAGAAATACATCTTTAAAAGGCACCATGCCCGCATTAGTAAATAGCAAGGTCGGATCATTTGTAGGCACAAGCGAACTGCTCGAAACAATTGTATGCCCTTTCGATTGAAAATAAGTGAGAAATTTTTCGCGTATGGCTTGAGTCGACAGCATGATTTTTTCTATTCCTTCCAGATCAATATTGATTGAGATCATATCAAAAAGATTGACGAGGCTCTTTAGTTTTTTAGATCTTCAGCAAAATCTATGGGCTGCTGATATTTTTGTGTGAATTAAGAGGGGAATGAATCGCTCCGTGATAAATATTTTAATAAGGGCACGCGCAGCGTGTCCTTACGAGATAATGTGGTGCAATCAAACTGAAATTCTATGTGTAGGGGCACGCTGCGCGTGCCCTTATAAAATACAAACGCAGTTCTCTCAACGCTTCTAAGCCTCAACCCCTATTTGGCCTCGTCGTCGCTCTTTTGAGGCGATCACAAATTGCCGTCCAATCGCCTTCATGTGGCACTTGCTCGATGAGAATTTCACTCGCACCCAATTGATCACTCTCGCGTAAAGTATGATATAGCAATTGCGCATAACGTTCGGCATTATCGGGTAATTCTTTCCAAGTAATTTGTGATAGGTGAAAAGGCGATTTTTTTCTGGCAATCACCACAATACGATCACTAAATAGTAGCTTTTGGCAATAAGCCAATAAATCTTGCCATGCCATTATTTTCGTCGGCGTTTTAGGGGCATAATGCGAAGCGAGCGATCCTGACACGCGGGGTGAACGTTTGGATCCAACCAATACAGGGCACTGCAACACCGCTTCTAATTGTGCTTGTGTGATCATCCCCGGGCGCAAGATTGTTGGCAATTCAGCGGTTAAATCAACAATTGTCGACTCAATCCCGACTTGACAGACACCCCCTTCTAAAACCAAGGGGATTTTATCGCCAAAATCCTGTCGAACATGGTCAGCTGATGTCGAACTCGTATAACCAAATCGATTGGCCGATGGCGCAGCAACACCGCCCTGAAACGCCTGTAATACTGTTTGTGCAACCGGATGCGATGGACACCGCAACCCAATCGTCTCTTGCCCGCCTGTAATAATCGATGATACATGCGGCGCTTTCTTTAAAATTAAGGTTAAAGGTCCCGGCCAAAATACCTGGGTTAGTTGATAGGCTCGCTCAGGAATGGAAATCGCCCAGTCTTTCAAATAACGATCGCTCGCAATATGCACAATAAGCGGATGGTCAATCGGTCGATTTTTAAGTGCAAAAATTTTTTTAACCGCTTCAGGATTGCTCGCATCGGCCGCTAAACCATAAACGGTTTCCGTCGGCAAACCGATCACTTCGCCTGCCTGTAATAATTTAACGGCTGTTAAGATATCGTTTTCAATTAACATGTCTTTCGCTTTTCTTATAAACACAAGCACCATTTTTACATAATTTGTCGACTGGGAAAAGGATTGAAAAGCATGTATGACTTCACCATGCTGTTATTATATGGGGCATGCTGCGCGCGCCCTTACGATTTTACAAACACTCGAGGTCGGCATAAGAACAACATCACGGATAGCGAACACTCAACAACCATTTTACTTTTCCTCCTTTTTCCACAATAATGGCAACGATTTTTTAACAATTATTTTTGATACCTTATGACTGAAACAGCAGCGCCATCGCCCATTCTTGTCAAAGGCGAACTTTTTTCCCAATTGCCGGAAGATTTATATATTCCGCCGGATGCCTTGCGTGTTTTTTTAGAGGCTTTTGAAGGGCCTCTCGATTTATTATTGTATCTCATTCGTCGACAAAATTTAGATGTATTAGATATTCCGATTGCTGAAATCACGCGGCAGTACATGGAATACATCAACATCATGACGGAAATGCGGTTAGAATTAGCGGGCGAATATTTGGTCATGGCCGCCATGCTCGCCGAAATCAAATCACGCATGTTATTACCCCGCACGATTACGCCTGAAGGCGAGGAAGTCGATCCTCGGGCTGAATTGATCAAACGTCTGCAAGAATATGAGCGTTATAAAAAAGCAGCGGAAGATTTAGATACGCTGCCGCGTGTGGGCCGAGATACATTTGAAGCGTTTGCCAAACCACCCGCAATGGAATTCGAACGTCCTTTGCCACCCATCGATTTGAGAGAATTATTATTGGCACTTAATGACGTCATGCAGCGCGCGCAGTTGCGCTCGAGTCATCACATTAAAAAAGAAACATTATCGATTCGCGAGCGCATGTCGGTTATTTTATCGCGCTTACAAAATGATGATCAATTTACGCTCTTCACCCATTGTTTTGATTTGCAAGAAGGTCGCCTTGGTGTAGTGGTAACCTTTATTGCTATTTTAGAATTGTTTCGAGAATCGGCGATTGAACTCGTCCAAACTGAGCCTTTCGCGCCGATTTATATCCGTTCTCCGCTGATGAAGGAATCATAAATTATGACTGAACTCACTCAAATTCATTACATTTTAGAAGGCGCTTTACTCTCGGCCGGACAACCCTTAACGATCGATAAATTGTTATCGCTCTTTGATCCGCATGCACAACCAAGCAAAGCAGAAATTCAATCAGCACTGGACACGCTGGCCGAACATTATGCGCATCATAGTTTTGAGCTCAAAGAATTGGCGAGCGGTTATCAGTTGCAAGTCAAAAGTGAATTTTCGCCGTGGATGATTAAATTATTTGAAGAAAAAGCGCCTCGTTATTCACGCGCCTTATTGGAAACACTCGTGCTAATCGCTTACCGCCAACCAATCACCCGTAGCGAAATTGAAGATATTCGCGGTGTCGCTGTAAGCACACAAATCATTCGCACGTTGTTAGATCACGAATGGATTCATATCATCGGTTATCGCGAAGTACCGGGAAAGCCAGCGCTCTATGGAACAACCAAAAAATTCCTCGATCATTTTGGACTAAAAAGTTTGACAGAGTTACCCACGTTACCTGAAATTCGTGACTTAACTGAGATCGAAAAAAACGTAGAAGCACAATTAACACAAGATATCGTCGAAGGCGATGCTTCGCTCAGTGACACCGAACAAAACGACGTACCCGAAACACTCATCACAATGCCAACAGAAGAAAATATTCCCCATGAAAACTAAACCCATCGCTGCTCGAAAATCCGCTGCAAAAAAATCACAGCCGTTGCTATCCTTAAAAAGAAGCACTTCATCGTCAAAAAATGAGGGTCAACGAAGAAGCAGCGATAGAAAACCCAGCGCTTCTCCGTTTGCGCGAAAAAGTGAGCGCCAAAGCAAAAATGAACGCGCCACAGGCAGTGATAGATCGACCTCTCATAAAAATGACGGACGAAACTTGAGTCAGTCAAATCCGCTTCCCCTCCCAACCAGTCACTTTAAATTGCAAAAAATTCTGGCTGATGCAGGCTTTGGTTCCCGTCGAGAAATGGAGCGTTTAATTGAGACCGGCTCTGTGAAAATCAATGGGCAAGTGGCAAAACTTGGCGATCGCGCGGTCATAACCGATACCATTCTCGTGCAAGGAAAACCCGTTCGATTGAATCTCAGTAAAAGATGCCTGGATACGCAAGTACTCATCTACCACAAACCAACGGGTGAAATTTGCACGCGAAAAGATCCGGAAGGACGTCCCACTGTATTTGATCAACTCCCATCATTACGGGCCGGCCGATGGATTGTCATCGGACGACTGGATATCAACACATCCGGTCTTTTATTATTCACGAATAACGGCGAACTCGCCAATAAACTCATGCATCCCTCTTCCGAATACGAACGAAAATATGCCGTACGAATCATGGGCGAAATCACACCGATGATTCGACAACAACTATTGCGTGGCGTGCAGCTCGAAGATGGTTTAGCTGCCTTCAAGAAAATCGAAAATGCCGGCGGAACAGGGATCAATCGATGGTACCACGTCATTCTCACCGAAGGCCGTAATCGCGAAGTCAGACGATTGTTGGAATCACAAGGGCTGAAAGTTAATCGACTCATGCGTATTGCGTTTGGTAACTTAACTTTACCGCCCCAATTACGAACTGGAAAATTTCGCGCGCTCACAGAAGCAGAAATAGAACTTTTGATGAAGCAGCCATCTGATTCCTGTAAGCGACCCCCTCGTGAGTGAGCGCTCATGGACACCGATAAAGAACGCCCGCTATAATAGCCCGGTGTTCTGGGGTGTCTCCTAAATAAAAAATCATCGCAAAATAAAAACGATGAGATCCTTCCTTGTCAATCACCAATTTAATCACGCAATCTCAATAAAACATTTCCAAAATTGACATTTTTTACGTAGAATAGCCCCCTTTTATATATAAAGAGGATTAATCACTCATGGTCGTTATTCGTTTAGCCCGAAGAGGCGCAAAGAAGAAACCATTTTACGATATCGTTGTTGCTAACAAAAGCGCTTCACGCGATGGAAAATTCATCGAAAAAATTGGCCATTACAATGCCATTGCAAAAGATGGCGATACGCACGCAATAAAAGTCGATTTAGCCCGTTTTGATCACTGGGTGAAACAAGGCGCAAAACCCTCTGAACGCGTTGACTTATTGGTCAAAAAATTCAAGAAAGTCTAATCGATTAACACACTCTGAATAGCACGAAAAAATATCATTTTTCGTGCAAATCCGGATCACCTGAAATTTTTGCATGAATAATCATTACATCACCATTGGCAAATTATGCAGCCCTCATGGTTTACAAGGTTGGATTAAAGTCGCCTCGCATACCAACCCGGTAACTAATATTGTCGATTACAATCCCTGGTTGATTAAAACTTCCACCTCATGGGAACCACTTGATGTGGATGATATTCGCGTCGATGAAGCCAATCATATTTTTGTTCATATCAAAAATATCAATGACCCTGAAAGCGCCAAATTATACACGAATAAAACCATCGGCATTTCACGTTCGGCACTACCCTCATTAACGAACCATGAATTTTATTGGGCCGATCTCGTTGGCATGACGGTTGTTAATCCAGCCGGTGAATTACTTGGCGCCGTCGATCATCTGATGGAAACCGGATCGAACGACGTATTAGTTGTCGTTGGCAAGAAAAGACATTTAATCCCTTTCATCCGAGATCGAGTGATTTCTCACATTGATGCAGAAAAAAGAATCATTACTGCCGACTGGGATGCGGAGTTTTAAACGATGGAAATCGGGATTATTACCCTGTTTCCAGAAATGTTCGATGCGCTCAAGCTCGGCATTACCGGCAGAGCAATCGCAAATAAATTAATAACTTTGTCGACAATAAATCCGCGGGATTTTACGACAGACAAACATCACACCGTCGATGACCGCCCTTATGGTGGGGGGCCCGGCATGTTGATGAAAGTAGAACCGCTTGAGAAAGCAATCAAACAAGCGAAAGCTAATTTGACACCTCAAGCAAAAGTGATTTACGTTTCACCGCAAGGTAAAAGGTTTAATCAATCGATGGCCGGACAAGCCGCGACTGAAAATCAACTGATTTTTGTAGCGGGGCGATACGAAGGCATCGACGAACGACTGCTCGACACCCTCGTTGATGAAGAATGGTCGATCGGAGATTACATTTTAAGCGGCGGCGAACTAGCAATTATGGTAATAGTTGATACAATAGCGCGATTATTACCAGGGGCATTGGGTGATGAAGCATCCATCGAGCAAGAATCTTTTTCGGAAGGCTTGCTAGAATATCCGCATTACACAAGGCCGGAAATAATAAATGGGCTGGCTGTGCCTAGCGTTTTATTGAGTGGCGACCACCAAGCAATTGCAACGTGGCGACTCAAACAAGCGTTAGGAAAAACATGGTTAAGAAGGCCTGATTTATTACAAACGTTGCAACTGGATGCGTTGCAAACTAGATTATTGAACGAGTTTATAAAAGACTACGAAGAGAAACTGAGGAAACAACTATGACAAACAAAATCATTCAAATGATCGAAAAAGAGCATATCAAAAAAGATGTGCCGGAATTTAAAGCAGGCGATACGGTTGTCGTCCAAGTTAAAGTGAAAGAAGGCGATCGTACACGATTGCAGGCTTTTGAAGGTGTTGTCATTGCCAAACGTAATCGTGGATTAAACTCCTCCTTCACCGTCAGAAAAATTTCACACGGCGAAGGCGTTGAAAGAGCTTTTCAAACACACAGCCCCTTGATCGACAGCATTACCGTCAAACGTCATGGCGATGTGAGAAAAGCGAAGCTCTATCACTTGCGTGAATTAAGTGGTAAAGCGGCTCGCATTAAAGAGAAAGTCGGTAAGAAGAAAAAAAATTCTGCTGAACAAACCTTGTTAGCAATGCAAGAAGCCAGTAAAGCGGAAATCGCGGCACAAGCTGAGTCGGTTGCAGAATAAAAAAACTTTCTCATCCCGCGGTCAAGCCGCGGGGTGACGGATTGCGGGATCCAGTAGATCATTTGTAAAAAGCATCCGGCATTCAGACCGATGGAGGTGATAATATGCCTTATACTGCAGTCATCAAAACCCCTGTCGGGAAAATCGGCATTATCACTGACAATGATCACCTTACTGCTTTGCATTTCTTACCGCATGCGGCAAAAGAAATAGCGCCGAAAGATACGTTTTCAAAAAACGTTGTCCAACAACTCGAATACTATTTTAAAAATCCAAAAACAGTATTCAATATTCCTATCCAATTAAACGGTACGCCGTTTCAAAATAAAGTCTGGCAACGACTCTGCAAAATTACGACGGGTAAAACAGCCACCTACGGTGAACTTGCAAAAACCCTCGACACAGGTGCTCGAGCGATCGGAGCCGGTTGTCGCACGAACCCCATTCCTATCGTCATCCCCTGCCATCGTGTCGTCGCACAAAATGGACTCGGTGGATTTTGCGGAAAAGATAAAGCCTTTTTTCTCGAAATTAAAAAATGGTTGCTTGCACACGAAAGTATTTGAATTTAATTCCTCTTTTCACCGCGTGGTATTTTTTCTTGGGTTCTTGTAAAAACAGGAATCTATTTCTCCTATCTCATCAGAATTCACACACATTGAAGTAATTCCATTATTCGCTAAATTTTCATAAAAAATTCCATTTTTTTCGCAGTTAACCGTTTTTCTTAATCTGCTCTTAAGGTTGATCAGTTATTCTTTTGCACGCTGATAAAAACAATAAAATTAATAATAAAACAAAGGCGCACAAATGTTATCAACTAATACTAACGGCGATAAATGGGCACAACAAGCGTTCCAACAGTTATTGGCGTACAAACATAACACAACACTATACCATCGCTTGGTTTTGACTTTTCAAAGTGCTATTTTATTGAATAAAAAAAACAAACTGGCGCATCTCTATCTCGCAAGAACCTATCAACTGAAGGGATTATACCTTCAAGCATCAGAATGTGTTAAAGCGGCAGTCAGCATACCCATTACTATTTCCCAATCACAAAATACTCAAAATATAATTTCAATGTTAATTGATTTAGAAAAATCTTTCGAATCGCATCGATCGTATAATGCCGCAAAATGTTGTTTATTGCATGCAACAGCGATCCAATCGAAGCAAATTGAATACAATAACGATCTACTTGAAGCAATGAGGAATGTGCAGTTAACTGCAGAAATTCCCAAGCAAAAGCCACTGAACGAAGTTTCTTCAGAAAAAATTCTCAAAAAAGTCTCAGAAAAATCCCCTTTAAAACAGGAGGTTGAACCTTCAGCGGAAATTGGGGAGTTAACTGAAAAAGAAAACGCAAACCGTAGTTACCATGAGGGGCTTGGCTATATTGCTAGGAGCGATTACGTAAATGCCACTCAATGCGCAGAAAAATTAACTGCTCTTGCTTTAAACTGCCAAGAAAGCGATCAGCATCGCTACTGCGTAATGGCAAAAAAGCTCTTTGATAAAATACCCAATACCGCTGTTAGAACTGCTCGCTATAGCACTCGCGATATTTTGCGTACTCTCTTGTGTGCTCCAGGCAATGCATTACAGCTTGATTCAGTAACAGAAAAAACACCTTCTACGAGCCCCGTTACTGTTAGAGTCGATTCATCGTTTAATTCCATACACACTACCAAAATAACAGTTGGAGAAGATGATGAGTTATGCCCTTTATCCTTTTTCATCAAACAAAAGCTAACCGAAGGATCCGAAATAGATGAAGGAGATGTCGTTATTTATACAACTCCAAATGACGACGATGGTTCAGTAGGAAGAATTAGCCCAATTCTCTGATCATTCTTTTTACACGCTCCTCGCAATGACGAAGGGCTTCGTCGCTAGCGCTCCCTCAATGACGATTACACAAGGATTCCTGCTTTCTCTCACTCAATCTTTTCTTCCCAATAAAAATCCGATCCTTTATGATACAAAGAAGCATGAAGTAACAAAAGGAAAGTGTTATGTCGAATTATGTGATCAACTTAGATCAGCTCCATAAACAGGATGTTGCACAAGTCGGCGGGAAAAATGCCTCGTTAGGTGAGATGATTTCCGCCCTTTCACAAAAAGGCATTCGCGTTCCGCCCGGATTCGCGACGACGGCCACGGCTTATCGTGATTTTCTGCATGAAAATCAATTACATGAAAAAATTAATGCGGCATTAAAAACATTAGATCCAACCCATATCGAAGAATTAGAAACAATCGGTCAACAAATTCGCACTTGGATTTTACAAGCTCATTTTTCGGAAAATTTTCAAGCGGAAGTAACGACAGCGTTTAATCAACTAAAACAGCAAGATCCCAAAGCAACCTTTGCTGTTCGTTCTTCGGCAACTGCAGAGGATCTCCCTGATGCCTCCTTCGCGGGTCAACAAGAAACCTATCTCAATATCGATGGTATCGAGGCAATCTTTAATGCCATCAAATTAGTATTCGCATCGCTCTATACGAATCGCGCGATCACCTACCGCATTCATCATGGATTTGACCATGAAAAAATTGCATTGTCTGCAGGCATTCAAAAAATGGTTAGGAGCGATCTTGGCGCGAGTGGTGTTTTATTCACGATCGATACGGAATCCGGTTTTGATCAGGTTGTTTTTATCACAGCAGCTTATGGTCTCGGTGAAACTGTCGTGCAAGGCCAAGTCAATCCCGATGAGTGTTACATTTACAAACCGAATTTAAAGCAAAATCGCCCAGCGATTTTAATAAAAAATCTCGGTGAAAAAGCGATCAAAATGATTTATCAAAACAATTCAACAGAAACATCCGTACAAACGGTGGAAACACCTAAAGCAGATCGACTGCGATTTGCACTAACCGATGAAGAATTCACTGAACTGGCGCATTATGGCGTAATGATCGAAACGCATTACGGACAACCGATGGACGTGGAATGGGCAAAAGATGGCGTGGATGGAAAATTATATATCGTGCAAGCACGTCCTGAAACCGTCGAAAGCCGCGTCAATCTACAAACGATTGAGCACTATCAATTAAAAGAAAAAGATAAAATCTTAGCTGAAGGTCGCAGCATTGGCTATAAAATTGGCGTAGGTACGGCGCGTGTTTTAAAAGATATTTCTGAAATGCATAAAGTTTTAGCGGGTGATGTGCTGATCACCGACATGACCGATCCCGATTGGGAACCGATCATGAAAAAAGCATCAGCCATTGTCACCAATCGCGGCGGACGAACCTGTCATGCCGCAATTATTGCGCGGGAATTGGGTATTCCCGCCGTCATCGGAACTGGCCATGCAACAGAACAAATTCCTGATGGGAGCATCATCACGGTCTCTTGTGCCGAAGGTGAGAATGGCTATGTTTATGAAGGCTCTTTGAAATTTGAAAAAACGCATTTATCGATCGAAAGTATGCCGAGTTTGCCCGTCAAAATCATGATGAATGTCGGCACGCCGGAGAGTGCATTCGCACTGCAAAAAACGCCGAATCATGGCGTGGGACTCGCACGATTAGAATTCATCATCAGTAAAATGATCGGCATTCATCCGAATGCAATTTTAAACTTCGAACAACTGCCCTCAGAAATCAAAAATCAAATTCAAGAAAAAACGATCAGTTATAAAAGCCCTGTCGATTTTTATGTGAGCAAATTACGTGAAGGCATTGCGATGATTGCTGCAGCCTTTTATCCAAAACCGGTGATTGTCCGAACTTCTGATTTTAAATCGAATGAATATGCCAACTTATTCGGTGGCCAATTATATGAACCGCAAGAAGAAAATCCGATGATTGGCTTTCGTGGAGCCTCTCGTTACGTCGACGAGAAATTCAAAAACGCGTTTGCGCTCGAATGTCGTGCACTAAAACAAATTCGAGACGAGATGGGTCTCACGAATGTTGAAATCATGATTCCGTTTACCCGAACGGTCGATGAAGCTAAAAAAGTAGTCGAGCTCCTCGAACAACAAGGATTAAAACGCGGAGAAAATGGATTGCGATTGATTATGATGTGTGAAATCCCTTCCAACGCTTTACTCGCCGATGCGTTTTTAGATCTCTTTGACGGCTTTTCGATTGGCTCAAATGATCTGACTCAACTCACGTTAGGCCTCGACCGCGATTCGAATATCATCGCGCATTTATTTGATGAACGAAATTTAGCGGTCAAACAATTATTATCGATGGCCATTTCAGCTTGTCTTCGACGAAAAAAATATATCGGTATTTGTGGGCAGGCACCGTCGGATTACCCTGATTTTGCAAAATGGTTATTAGACGAACAACATATTGAAAGCATGTCGCTTAATCCCGACACGGTCATTGAAACGTGGATGTATTTGGCGAAGACGCATTAGTTTTTCCGTAACTCAACTACCGTCTTCGATGAAAAAACTTTTTGAGTAACTCACCACAGGTATCCGACATTAAGCCACCTTGAACAAGCACGCGATGATTAATAAAGGGTAATTCAAACGTATTACTTAAACTCCCTGCAACGCCGGTCTTTGGATCAAAAGCGCCAAAAACAAGCCGTTTGATGCGTGCGTGAATCATGGCATGTGCACACATGCCACAAGGTTCTAAAGTAACATAAAGCGTTGCCCCAACGAGACGGTAATTACCAATTGTTTTTGCCGCTTGACGTAGCGCAATTAATTCAGCAT
>MGXH01000001.1 GCA_001801305.1 Gammaproteobacteria bacterium GWE2_42_36 | reverse complement strand
TATAATTGATCTCATTAATTTTTGTATGACGATGATCTTCGATTGGAACAATGATGTAATTTGAATTGCTGTTGATGTTTAACAATGATTTTGGCTCAGTTAAATATAATTTCGAATCAACATTGAAAAAACCATTTTTGGAAAATCGAATAAAACCATTAAATTCATAAGCGTTAATGTCATTGTATACTTTGCCCGCAATGACATGAACCCATTTTCCTGTTTGGCTGATTGGCCCAATGGGTTGAATCCAAGCGGTATGCAATAAAATGGTGTAGGCTCTATCCGTTTGCGTTTTGAGTCGACTGGCTTCAAACTGCAGCCCTGCTTCTCGTTCTGAAAGCAGGGTATAGAGAGGCGAGATTTCATCTTGTTCTATGGGATTGCTTTGACCGATAGAAATAGCATTCATAAAAGACGGGATGGTCGGCACGGTGGCCCAATTTTCGGCGGATGTGTTAGGCGACGTATATTTAAACACGATGAGATTTATTTTATAAGAAGTGGCCTGTGCTATTGTTGAAAACAACAAGCCGACAAGCATTAAAAATAGCGCATATTGCTTTTTCATAAACACCTCACTAATCCAGCGTTCTGTGATAATAAGACACACCAATCATCAATACGATAACCATGAAAACCATGATAGGCCAAATATTAGGCCATGTCGTTGCTAACGTATTGCCCTTCAATAAAATACCACGAGTGATGCGTAAAAAATAGGTTAAAGGTAAAATACGGCCAATCATTTGCGCCCATTTGGGCATGCCAAAAAAGGGAAACATAAAACCCGATAGTAAAATCGAGGGTAAAAAATAGAAGAAACTCGATTGAGTGGCTTGCAATTGATTGCTCGCCAATGTTGAAAACATAATGCCCACCGCCAAGTTTGCAAAAATGAAAGGGAGCGCAGAAAAAAACAATAGCCATATACTGCCTTGCGCGGGGATATGAAATAAAAAAATAGAAAGCATCAAGATTAACGTGACTTGAATATACCCCACGATAATATAGGGAACGACTTTGCCTAAAATGACTTCTAAGGGTCTGACAGGTGTTGCTAGTAAAAATTCCATAGTGCCGCGTTCGCGTTCGCGGGTGATAGCCAGTGCGGTAATGACTACCATGGTCATCGTTAAGACCACGCCCAGTAATCCAGGGACAATGTTAAATTGAGAAATAAGTTCGGGATTGTACCTGGCATGAATACGTAACTGAAAAGGCGGGGGCGTGTTTTTCAATGAGGATAACTCACCCGTTAAATCTCTGTTAAACACTTGACTGGCGACCGTATTCGCGGCAGCAATGGAGTTGGCGGCTGCCATCGCTTCTGTGGCATCCGCCGTCAACAAAATATCAGGCCGTAATCCACGAATTAAATCATGAGAAAAATACGAGGGGATATTAATAATAAACATGGTGTTACTGGTTCGCATCTCATGGTCAGCTTGTGCTTCTGTATAGGGATGTGAATCAAAATCAAAGTAAGCGGTATTTTTTAACCCTTGTAGAAAAGCTCTGGAAAAATAGCTGTTATCTGCGTCGATGGCAATCGTGGGTAAATGTTTAGGATTACTGTTAATGGCATAACCGAACAAAATAAGTTGCATCAGCGGAATACCGATAATGATCGCAAAGGTAACGCGATCACGTTTAATTTGAATAAATTCTTTGGTAATAACGGCCCATAAGCGTTGAAAAGAAAAAAAACGGGAAAAGCTCATGTGATTTTCTCTTTTGCTTGTGAAACCAAATGAATAAATACATCTTCCAAATTGGGTTTTCCTTCTGTTAAGTGATATTGATTTTTAAAGGGTTGCAAAGCATTGGCTAAGGCTATTTTATCGCGACCAATCATATGCAGCGTGTTACCAAAAGGAGTGATTTGCAGGGTGCTGTCTTTATCGCGTAACTGATGGGCTAATTCTGTCAAATGATCACCACTGGCAATCCAGACATAAAGGCCTGCTTGATCAATGACAGCCTCAACCGTTCCTCGCGTGAGAATATGGCCATAGGCAATATAGGCAAGTTGTGTACAGCGTTCTGCTTCGTCCATGTAGTGCGTACTGACTAGCGTTGTAATACCTTCATTCGATAATCGATGAATTTCAACCCAAAAATCACGTCGAGCTTGCGGATCGACGCCTGCAGTGGGCTCATCCAACAATAATACTTGCGGACTGTGCAACAGCGCGCCGGCGAGCGCTAGCCGTTGTTTCCATCCACCGGATAAATGCCCCGCTAATTTTTTTGCCTGGTCTTGATCAAATCTCAATCGATCGAGTGCTTCATTAACGCGCGTTTTGGGATGATCGAGTTCGTACATACGTGCAATAAACATTAAGTTTTCACGGACATTGAGATCGTCATATAAACTGAAACGTTGCGTCATATAACCGACATGACGTTTAATTTCTGCCGATTGCGTTAAAATATCATACCCCAAGCAAAATCCTTGACCCGCATCCGGTTTAAGTAAGCCGCAAATCATGCGAATCGTTGTAGTTTTGCCGCTGCCGTTGGGGCCCAAAAAACCATAAATTTCGCCTTGTTTGATTTGTAAGTCGACATTACAAACAGCGGGCTTATGATTGAATGCTTTGCATAATCCTTTGACGTCGATAATGTATGCTGAGGATTGAGGGTTCAACGCGAGCGAGCGTAGCGTTGAACGACCGCCAGGGATGCCGGGCTGGGGGGATGCGTCAGGATGACTGTTCGGGAGAGACTGGACGGGATTGAGGATTAAGGATTGAGAGGCGTTGTCGCCGCTGCGCGTCGAAGTGGATTCAGATTTCGCGCTATCCATAATACACCGTGATCGGTTGCCCTGGGTGCATCATTTTAGCAATAACAGGTGTTAATCGTCCTTCAACACGATAAATTAATTTTTCTCGCGTTTTTTCGCTATAAATAACAGGGGGCGTGTATTCGGCTTCTGGGGAAATAAACTCAATAGTTGCATTAAGTTTTGAGGAACAACTATCACAAATAAATTGGATGGGTTGATTGAGTTTGATATGTGATAAATCTTTTTCGGGCACATAAAAAACCAGATAAATATTTTCAGGTGTTAGTAACGATAATACCGGTTGATTAGCGGCAACGGTTTCACCGATACGAAAATAGGTGTCGAATACGATGCCGGTTACTGGGGCAAGAATTTGTTTTTGTCGTATTTGCCACTCGAGCGCGGCGACATTGGCAGTGGCTGCGTTTATTCTTGATTCAGCTGCATGAATTAAGTCAATACGTGCTTCGAGTTGCGCTGTGTTTAAATTTTCGGTGAGCTCGGATAATTTTTGCTCGAGATTCTGTAAGGTAGAAACGGATTGATCGAGGCTTTGCTTGTCGATGAATCCTTTTTTGTATAAAGCATCATAACGGG
The DNA here is from genome assembly GCA_001801305.1 of Gammaproteobacteria bacterium GWE2_42_36. Lineage (GTDB taxonomy): Bacteria > Pseudomonadota > Gammaproteobacteria > UBA12402 > UBA12402 > UBA12402. The sequence continues at coordinate 19,413 of MGXH01000001.1, read as the reverse complement.
CAACTGTTTTTTTCGCAAAAACGATTTGTGCGACGGTTTGTTTACGTTGCGCTTCGATTGCCGCGATTTCAGAAGGACGTTTTCCCTTTAATAAATCGGCGAGATTAGATTCGGCCTCAGTTAATTGTGCCTTGGCTTGATTCAACTGCGATAATTCAGGATCTGTTTCCAGTTGAAATAAGAGTTGATTAACGGTGACGGGGGAGCCGCGTGCCACAGTCAATTGCTCTAATTTTCCGCCGACTTGAGAAGTGACATACGTGTAGCGACCTTCAATGTACCCTTGCGCCGTTTTTTGGTGCGGTTGGCAGGCGGAAAGCGCGATCAGGCAAGCTGTGAGCCCAATGAGATAATGAAAAATCTTTTTTTGATGCTGTCGCATGAATCAACTCCTGTCGGAAACAAGCAATAGGGTAACATCAGCGAAAAGTGATTGCCAATGATAAAATAGGATCCTTGTTTCCTCTCCTATTTCAATGAGTAGAAGTTATGGTACAATGCCCGCCGTTTTTTAGTAATAAGGATTATCCTCTTATGTCAGAACCCGCGGGTTTTTCAAAAAGCTTTAGTTTATATGGTCGTCTATTGAAATATGTGATGCAGTTTTGGCCCACTTTTTTATTGGCCATGATGGGGAACATTCTTTATTCGGGTATTAATTCAAGCTTAACTTATTTGCTGAAGCCTATTTTAAATAAAGGGTTTATCGAGCGCGACTCTCATTTTGTTCATTTTTTGCCCTGGTTGATTTTTGGTTCTTTTGTCTTACAAGGGTTGACCAACGTGCTCGGTACTTATTGCATGACAGTCGTTTCACGTAGTGTGGTCATGCGTTTTCGACAAGATATTTTTTCTCACTTATTGAAATTACCCGCAAAATTTTTCGATAATTCCAGTTCGGGGCAATTATTGTCGACGATTTTTTATAACGTTGAACAGGTGGCTAATGCGGGATCAGATGCGGTGACGGATTGTGTTCAATCGTTTTGTATGATTGTTGGTTTGCTAGTCGTGATGTTTTCTCAAAGCTGGAAACTCAGTTTAATTTTCTTCATGATGGTGCCGTTAATTTCTCTTGCTGTGCATCATAGTAGCAAACGATTAAGACGCATTAATTTATGGATGCAAAAACAAATGGGGCATGTGACATCGATTGCGGAAGAGGCGATTGAAGGGTATCGTGTGATTCGTATGTTCGGCGGGCAAAAATATGAAGTCAATAAATTCAATCAAGCGACCGACCAAAATCGTCAAGCCGAATTAAAGGGCGCAGCGACAAAAGCCATCAATATTTCAGGCGTTCAATTATTAGCCGGTATCGCGTTATCGGTTATTATTTATGTGGCGACTGCGCGACACATGAAATTATCGGCCGGTAGCTTTGTGGCGATTATTGCGGCGATGATTGCTTTACTAAAACCCTTAAAAACATTTACGACGGTCAATACCAGCATTCAACGGGGTTTGGCGGGCGCACAAAGCGTTTTTCAATTATTAGATACACCGGTTGAAGAAGATAAAGGAACCGTTTCTGTCCCGCGTGTGGCGGGTGATATTACATTTGATCAGGTTACGTTTTCTTATCCGAATTTGGATAGATCCGTTTTGGATCAAGTCAGTTTTCGTGTTAAACCTGGGGAAGTTGTGGCCTTAGTGGGTCGATCAGGCGGTGGCAAGTCCACGATCATTAGTTTATTGCAGCGTTTTTATACGGGGTATTCAGGTAGAATTTTAATTGATGATGTGTCGATTACAGACTATCAGTTGGCCAATCTCCGCGCTCAATTTGCCATTGTCTCACAACACGTGACGTTATTTAATGATACCATTGCTCGTAATATCAGTTACGGTCAATCTATTTCTGAAGAGGCGATTATTGCAGCGGCTAAAGCAGCTCATGCCTGGGAGTTCATTCAACGATTGCCGGAAGGGATTCATACACTCGTGGGTGAAAATGGTGTTTTATTATCGGGCGGACAACGTCAACGTCTTGCGATTGCTCGAGCCATTCTGAAGAATGCACCGATTTTATTATTGGATGAAGCGACGTCTTCTCTCGATACAGAATCTGAAAAAAATATCCAAGTGGCTTTGGAAGACCTTATGCGAGAGCGCACGACGCTGGTTGTGGCGCATCGGTTGTCAACCATAGAAAATGCCAATTTCATTATTGTTTTAGATCGCGGAAAAATTGTTGAGGTGGGTGATCATAAAACTTTATTATCTCAAGATGGGTATTATGCCAAGTTGTATAAAATGCAATTTCGAGATGAATAAACCATGAGATATCGAATGGCTTTTCAAGCCTTGCATGATTTTATTTATCGCGCATGGTGGCAGGAAGAGCGATCTTGGATAGCTTATTTTTTATGGCCTTTTTCTCTTGTTTTTGTAGCGATTGTTGTAGTGCGCCGCCTTTTTTATCGATGTCATTTTTTTAAAACCTATCATTGTCCTGTACCGGTTATCGTCGTGGGTAATATTACGGTCGGCGGTAACGGTAAAACACCGCTCGTGATTTATTTAGCGGAGCTTTTAAAAAAGGCAGGGTATCAACCGGCTATTATCAGTCGAGGGTATGGCTCGAAAAAGCAGTCAGCGCCTCGAGAAGTATTAGTTTCTGATTCAGCGGATCAAGTCGGCGATGAACCGTTACTCATGGCTAGACGAACAGAATGCCCCGTGGTTATTTATCCCAAACGGGTTAAAGCGATTCATTATGTATTGGCGCATCATCCGACCTGTAACGTCATTATCAGTGATGATGGATTGCAGCATTATGCGATGGGGCGTGATATTGAAATTGCGGTAATGGATGGATTGCGTTTGTTGGGTAATCAATGGTTTTTGCCAGCAGGGCCTTTGCGTGAACCGTTATCGCGATTAAAGCAAGTTGATTGTGTTGTTTATAATGGGCGTCCATCAGACTCGATGGGTTTTGGGATGCAATTGGCTGCAGGGCCCGTGACATCAATCAAAAATCCTAAAGAACACGCTGATCGAAATGTCTTTTCGCCTTATGTTGTTCATGCCGTTGCAGGGATTGGTAATCCGACTTCATTTTTTCAGACATTACGTGCATTACGATTCCGTTTTTTTGAACATGCTTTTCCCGATCATTATTCTTTTCAATTGAGTGATTTTGAATTTGGAGAGAATGCTATGATCATTATGACGGAAAAAGATGCGATGCGTTGTCTTGCTTTCGCCACGGAACGTTACTGGTTTTTGCCTGTTGCAGCGGTGATGGATAAGGCTTTTGATGAAATGATTTTGGCACAGCTCGAGAATATTGGTAGAGATACGCTGTCGCATGTTGTTTAATAATAGTGCTCAACACGGAGGAAAGAAGGTGAAAAGAATAAGTGTCAGTTTATTAGGTTTGTTGTTTTGTTCATGCCTTTTTGCAAATACGTTGCCCGCATCGACAGCAATGTCGACCTGTACGGGAAAGGATGTTTGCTCTATTAATGCGGAAGCACTGACAAATCAAGCCACCACGGTTGCGCCGCAAACGATACATATTCAGTTAACGGCCAAACAGCCCACCACCGAAATTCGCATGCCTGCAAATGCGACGACAGGTTACGCTTGGCAGCTTAAGGCTTATGATTCAACTTTATTAGAAATCAAGCGAGTGGATTATATTGTTTCAAGTCAATTGATTGGGGCAGGTGGTCAAGAAGTTTGGCGTATTACAGCCAAACCTGGTGTATTTTCTAAACCTGTTACAACACAGGTGACATTGATTTATGCGCGATCATGGGAAAAAAATCAGGCGCCAGCGGAGAGCAAAACAATTGTTGTGGCTATTCGTTAAAAGATATTTTATCGTTACTATTGGAAATGGGTAAAAATATAATTAAAAGTCAATTTTTATGATCAGTCTGGTTGAGCCATCATCACTTCCTCTTTCTCGTCGCCAGAAAATAGGGCGTTGGTTTTTTATTTTCGGTTTTCTTATTTGTTTGAGTGGTGTGTTATGGGTAAGCATTAGCTATCATCAAGCGCATGCTAACGTCAAACAAGAAGCTTTTTCTTTAGCGCAAAAACAAGCGGACCAAGCGGCTGAAAAAATCAATAAACGATTGCAAACGTTTGTCTTGATTATCAATCAAATTGCAGAAGAATTAAATACGGGGCAACTAGCCTATGGCGCGGTGGAATCACGTTTAAAATCGATTGTAGCCTCTGAGCCTGAGATCGTTATCATCGGATTAGGATTTAAACCTTATCAGTACCGACCTGATCTTCGACTCTACGCGCCGTTTCAAGTAAAAAACAGCGAAGGTCAATTTGGCGCCAGCCGCCTTGATGAAGTTTATGACTATACAAAACCCAGTTCGCCAGAAAAATTTGGGCCAAAAACAGATTGGTATCGCTTGCCATTGGAAAAAAACAGTCCGGTTTGGCTAACCCCATATTATGGAAAAGTGGCCGGACAGCTCATCATGGTATACACCGTGCCTTTTTATGCCGCACAGCAACCTAAAACGGTCACGAATCAAAAAGGCATTGTGATGTATGGGTTATCACTCGGCTATTTAGATTATTTATTATCTAATTTAACGTTGGGTAAAACGGGGTATGGTTGCATTGTTTCTCAAGAGGGGAGCATTGTTTCGCATCCTGTTCGAGAATTGATCGGGCAATCAGTGAAAGCAGATCCGATGATTAACCAAATATTCCATCAGGATTTTTCAGACAAACTCCAGACAATCATCAATCAAAAAACAGGGCAAACTTTTTGGGTGATTAAATTGCGATTACCTTCTTCGCCTTTTTATTTGTGCGTTTTGATGAACCAGGAGGATTTTTTACTTTTAGCACAATCGACTATGCAAAAAATCGGGTTGATTGTGCTTTTTTCTATCGTAGGATTTTTGTGTCTAATGGGCTTATCTCTACGTATTTATCGTGTTGATGTTAAAAAACTGCAATATTATTCGGGCATTGTTGCGTTAAGTTTTTTACTCGGAATTGTGCTAGTGGCTTCATTTTCTTTTCATCTCTTAGAGCCCGATAGTGGCATTAAAATGATTGATTCAGCGATTTTAAATCGTTATCTGGATACGCAATTTTCCTCGACTCAAAAAGCAACGGCAGAAGATTTAACTTATATTCCGACGGCATTATTTATTCAAAATTTATTTTTTACATCCGCGCATAAAGCAGAAGTTTCAGGGCAAATTTGGCAACAATACCCCAAATCAGTCAAAGAACGAGGGGTTGTCTTTCCACAACAAGCAGGAGAAGTCACGCTGGAGCCAGCGTTTGAAATTTCAGGTCCCGATTATGACATCGTGGGTTGGCATTTTAATGCTATTCTTTTTGAGTCTTTTCTTTTAACAAGATATCCTTTTGATCAGGAGTTGTTTCAGTTACGATTATGGCCGCAATCGACAGAGAATAATTTGGTATTGGTCCCCGCACTCGAAACCTATCAAGACATACGTCCAGATCTACGTCCGGGGTTGAATCCTCAAATGCAGTTAAAATCTTGGCATATTGCAAAAAGTTTTTTCAGTTATGAGTCATCCAATTATTTTTATCGTCTCAATGAGAAGATATTTAAAACCCCTTATCATATTCCGGAACTTGTTTTTAATGTGCATTTGAAGCGGAAATTATTAAATCCTATTTTGCTTGGTATTTTGCCGTTAATCATTATCGCGTCTTTGTTATTTGTTGTGATGGTTTTTAATAAGACAGAGATGGTTATTAGTACTTGTGGCGGGTTGTTTTTTGCTGTTGCGTTGATTCACCGCTCAATTAGTGAAGGCCTCATGATTGATAATTTAAGCTACATTGATGTGTTTTATCTGATGATGTATTTCATGTTATTACTAGTAGCCAGTAGTTACATTGCCTATGCGCGTTCGCGTTTTTGGTTATTTGCCTATCAAGATAATTTAATGATTAAACTACTGTATTGGCCGATTATTTTCGGTGTAATTTTTGGCGTTACGTTAGTTCATTTTAGCTTTTAAGTGAAATTTAGGATAATAGGTATAAATCGATCACGATTGTTTTATTGCTTATGCTTTAGTCTTCATCGTTCTGCGACTTGTGCTTCCATCATCCCGCGGCTTGACCGCAGGATCCAGAAAACAAATTAAACCCTATGCGCCTTTTTCGATATTAATAAGGTAAAACAATGAAAAGGTGAGAGAGGATATTATTATGTTTGATTAAAAACTACCCGCGTTCATGCAAACTCGATCTCGAGGATCCAGAAAAAACTGGATCCTCGAGACGATTGTTAAACGATGCGTTTACAGTGTGTTTCTTTTCCAAACATCACGGCAATCGTGCCGATAAAGAATGTAATGGGTAGCATCCATAACGCGAACATGTAATCAGATGCAGAATGCACAATAGGTCCTGCCACTTGCCCTGCGTGATGAAAATCGAGCAACCAACCAAAGAACGGCAAGAAAATAGCGCCGCCTGACATAATTAAAATGGAGGCCATGCCAATACTCGTACCGATCAATTTTTCAGGGCTGCTTTCAGCGACGACCGGATAAGTAATGTTTTGTGCAGCCATAATAAATCCTAAGGCAAAAAATAAAACGGCGGCAGATAGATAAGAGAGGCTCGGCAAATACATGATCGCTAAGATAATAACGATGCCGATAAAGCCCGCGATAATCATCGGCACTTTGCGTAATTTCATTTTATCTGAGACCCAACCGGTGATCGGCGAGCCTATAATTGAACCGATGAACATAATGACCATAATGAGGCCGGCTTGGATTTCGGATAATTGACGTATTTGATGTAAGTAAGAAACGCCAAAGGCTGCAAATACGAAAACCGGTAAATTAATAAAGCAGGTATACAAGCCAAATAACCAATTTTGTGCGTTTGTAACGGACTGTCTAAAACAATGCCAGACGAATTTAATGCCGCTGATTTCTTCATGCATCATGCCTGGCGTAACGCCTTTGGGAAAATCTTTGATAACGATCATCATCAGTACAAAGAAAAACAAGCCCAAGCCAACGTTCATTTGCATGGCATGTCGCCAACCGACTTGATTGACTAACCAAATTAAAGGCGATTGTCCGACCATGGCGCCGGTAAATCCGCAAGCAATGATCACACCGCTGGTGAGCGCCATTTTTTCCGGCGGGAACCAACGAGAGGCTAGGCGTAACGGTAAGGTCAGACCGAAAGCGCCGGCGATGCCGACAAAAAATAAAGCGATAAAAGCGGTATGCATATTGGTCGTGAAAGAAAAACACAAGGTGGCAATGATTGCCATAAGTAAAACGATCGCGAGCAGTTTTTTTGTTGAGAATCGATCGAGCAGCATACCCGCGGGTAATAAAAATAATACATTACCCCAGAAATAAGCCGAAGAAAGCGTACCGAGCCCTGTTGCGCCTAAGTTGAAATCAGTCGTGAGAGCGCTTCCAATCGCATTGAATTTCGTAATTTGAATGAACATGTAAAAGAAATACAACGCGCCGACCATGCAAACAATCCAAGCATGAGTATAGCTTCTTTTGGTGACAATGGCTTTGTCTGTGTAACCGAGCATGGGGACCCCCTTTGGTTATTTTGATTAAATAAAAACGAATTGATTCTATCAGGTCCTTGAGAGAGGTAAATGGATTTCAGAGGCTGGAAAGGTAAAATTGAGGATCTGAATTTTATTAAACAATAGATTCTTGCTATGGTGTTAAGTGAAAGAGAGGTCACACATTCCTAATTTAGTTTTCTCTGTCATGTGCTAGAATACCGCTTCGCAAAAAATTACAGGATTTATCATCATGACAGTTCGTACGCGCTTTGCGCCAAGTCCCACGGGTTATTTACACATTGGTGGCGCCAGAACCGCTTTATTTTGTTGGCTTTATGCGCGGCATATGAACGGGCAATTTATTTTGCGCATTGAAGACACAGATTTAGAACGTTCAACGCCAGAACATGTTCAAGCCATTATCGATGGCATGCAATGGTTGAAACTGGATCACGATGAAGGGCCGTTTTATCAAACGAAACGTTTCGATCGTTACAAAGAAGTAATCAATCAATTGCTCGCAGAAGGTAAAGCCTATCGCTGTTATTGCTCGAGAGAACGGCTCGATACATTGCGTGAAACACAATTGGCGAATAAACAAAAGCCCTGCTACGACGGTCGCTGTCGTTGTTTGACCGAAGTACAAGAGGGCCCTTTTGTGATTCGTTTTAAAAATCCCACTACAGGAAGTGTTCTATTTGACGATGCGGTTAATGGTGTGATTGAATTTCAAAATAGCGAATTGGACGATTTGATTATCGCGCGATCCGATGGTGCGCCGACGTATAATTTTGCCGTTGTGGTCGATGATTATGATATGAAAATCACGCATGTCGTGCGCGGAACGGATCATATCAATAACACGCCTCGACAGATTAATATTTTTAAAGCCCTCGGTGTTGAGCCGCCACGATACGCGCATGTGCCGATGATTTTAGGTGCCGATGGCAAAAAATTATCGAAGCGACATGGTGCGGATAATGTCATGCAATTTCGTGAGCAAGGGTATTTACCGCAAGCTTTATTGAATTATATTGTGCGATTAGGTTGGTCGCATGGCGATCAGGAAATTTTTTCGATCGAGGAAATGATTCAGTTTTTCGATCTTCAAAATATCAATAATTCGCCCGCTATTTTTGATTTTGATAAATTGCTTTGGCTTAATCAGCATTATTTGAAAACGCTTGATCCGACGGATATTGTTGAAGAATTGACATGGCACATGAATCAACAACAGATTGATATTCAAAATGGCCCGGCGTTAACCGATATCATTATTGCACAACGAGAGCGCTGCAAGACATTAAAGGAAATGGCGGAACGCAGTCGATATTTTTACGAAGAAATTAAAACGTACGATGAAGCCGCGATGAAAAAACATTTTTCAGCAGAAACCGCGGAATTGTTGCATCAATTAGTTGATGCGTTAACTGCATTATCGGATTGGTCTGCAGCAGCGATTCATCAGGTCATTATCGCTATTTCTGAGCGCTTGAATGTCAAACTAGGCCAAGTGGCGCAGCCGATTCGTATTGCGATGACGGGGAGTACGATTTCGCCGCCGATTGATATCACGCTGCAATTGATTGGCAAAGATCGCAGTATCAATCGATTGATGAAAGCCATCAATTACACAAAGGCATTGTGATTTTATGATAATTTCTCCTGAAAAAAGCGCCCCGAAAAGTTTCACGATTACGGAAGAGCATGCGGACCGACGCATCGATAATTATTTGGTTCCGCTTTTGAAAGTTCCGCGCGCTTTATTGTATCGGTTTATTCGGCAAGGACGTGTTCGTGTCAATAAAAAGCGCACGGATCCGTCTTATCGGTTGCAGACAGGCGATCAGCTGGTCATTTATGCTTTTCGTGCGGAAGAAAATTCGGCACCTAAAATCATGACGCCTTCCGCTAAGCTGATTGAAAAATTGACCGATCGGATTTTATACGAAGATAGTGATTTGCTCATTTTAAACAAACCCGTGGGGTTGGCGGTACACGGTGGTACGGATATTTCGATGGGCGTTATTGAAGTCTTGCGACAAATGCGTCAGGGGAAAAATGATTTTCTTGAACTAGCGCATCGACTGGATCGTGATACATCCGGCTGTTTGGTGATTGCGAAAAAACGCAGTGTTTTGCGTGAGCTGCATGAATTATTACGTGCGGGGAAAATCGAAAAAATTTACAGAGCCCTCACGATGGGGCGTTGGCCGAAAAAAGACAATCGCATTTCAGCGCAATTGGAGAGGCAAGAGAAATCACAGGGTGGGCGAAAAATCAAGGTATCAGAAGAGGGGAAAGCCTCTGTGACCGATTTTCATGTGCAGCAAGTTTTTGGTTTAGCTTCACTGATGTCGGTTAAGCTGCATACAGGACGCATGCATCAAATTCGCGTGCATGCGCAGTCGGCCGGGCATCCCGTTGCCGGAGATACAAAATATGGTGACAAAGCCTTTAATCGCATGATGCATCAGTTGGGATTGCGACGATTGTTTTTGCATGCTGAAAAAATCCGTTTTCAATTACCGTCGACACTGAAAACCATTTCAGTTGAAGCCCCTTTAGATGAAGAATTAAGCGTTTTCTTGTCCCGATTAAAATAAGAATAAAAGGAAATAAAGCGATGACGAAATTAGCTTATCAATTACTCGTTTTTGATTGGGACGGTACGTTGTTCGATTCAACGCGCGTGATTGTCGATACCATGCAAGCCGCGGCAGAAGCGGTGGGATTGCCTACTTTGGCCGAATCAGTTATTCGCGACGCGATTGGGTTAGAGTTTTGGCAAATGGTCGAGCAGATGTTGCCGCAAGCAACGAAAGCACAGCAAAGTCAATTCGGCCATTTTTATCAAACCTATATCCATGAAAACAAAAAAGGATGCTCTTCGCTATTTATCGGCGTGCCCGATGTGATGCAGCAGTTACGTGAGCAAGGGTATTGGCTCGCGATAGCAACGGGAAAATGTCGACAGGAGTTAGCCCAAAATTTAACCGTGGGCGGTATTGCGCATCATTTTCTAACGTCCAGAACGCCAGATGAAACACGGCCTAAACCCCATCCGGACATGCTCTTAGAAATCATGGATGAATTAGGTGTTTTGTCTTCGCAAACGCTGATGATTGGTGATACGCATTACGATATGGTTTTAGCGCAAAATGCCAAAACGGATGCGTTAGCTGCAGGATACGGCGTGGGCGAAGCCTCTGCTTTATGTGCTTACCCTCACGTGCGAGGGCATTTGACCGATATTCGCGAATTGCCGGCGTGGTTGACATCGCGGGATGACATACGATAGCATCGCGCTTATGTTAACCACACAAGTGCCCTCGGTCATTCATCCCATTAAATTTGCGCAAACAGAGCAAGCGCTTCAAGGGACGTTTCCTGTTGAAGCCATGCTTCGTCTTCAAGCGCTTTGCGATAATCCCTTAACAGGATTGACCGCTAATTTCCAATTAAGTGGCGCACTGGATGAAGAAAGAAGGGCTTATTTAACCGGTTCTATCGAAGCAACGGTTGCGTTGACATGTCAGCGTTGCTTAAAGCCAATGATGTACCCGTTAAAAATAACTTTCAAGCTCAGTCCTGTTTTTGATGAAGAGGCTGCGCAACAATTACCGTCTTCCTACGAACCATTGTATTTATCTCAAGATGAAATCGCGCTCAATGACCTGCTGGAAGATGAGCTAATTTTAGCTTTACCTTTAATTCCTAAACATGATCATTGTCTCTCAATTAACGAAATGGTGATTAACATGCCTGAAGATGAGAATTTTTCTGGCATAAAGGGGCATCCTTTTGATAAACTCCGGCACCTAAAAGTTAAATAACCTCTGATTTAAAGGAGTCCTAAAAAATGGCCGTACAAAAGAGTCGAAAAACGCGATCGAAAAAAGGCATGAAACGCATGCATAAAAAATTAACCAATCCAACCTTGACGATCGATCAAACAACGGGTGAAACCCATCGTCGCCACCACGTTTCGAAAGAAGGTATGTATCGAGGGCGACAGATCATTGCGCCTGAAACAACAACCGATGCGGCAGAGTAAAGCGAATCGTCAGCGATGACAACGATTACTATTGCCATCGATGCCATGGGCGGAGATCATGGCATACAGATTCCGGTACCAGCGGCGGTTGAAGCAGTTCGCCAGCACAAAAATCTTCAATTGATTTTGGTGGGGGATCAGGATGCGATTCAAAAGCAATTGCAAAAGCTGACTATTTCTGAAGAAATGCGTCAGCGATTGCCGATTGTGCATGCGACGCAAATTGTCAGCATGGATGAGTCGCCCACGCAAGCGTTGCGTTATAAGAAAGATTCTTCTATGCGTGTCGCGATAAACCTGGTTAAAGAAAGCAAAGCACAAGCCTGTGTCAGTGCTGGAAATACTGGGGCCTTGATGGCCACGGCACATTTTGTCTTGAAAACCTTATCAGGGATTGACCGTCCGGCCATCATTGGTACGCTGCCTTCTGAAAATGAATTGGGTCGCGTACGTATGCTTGATTTGGGTGCTAATGTGGATTCTAGCGCGGAGCATTTATTTCAATTCGCCATTATGGGCTCCATGCTGACGACGGCAATTGATGGCGTGCCAAAACCCAAAGTTGCCTTACTCAATATCGGTGTTGAAGAAATCAAAGGGAACGATCAAGTCAAGCAAACTGCTCAATTGTTGTCGCATTGTCCGGATATCAATTATATTGGCTATCAAGAAGGGGATAGCATTTTCAAAAGCGAGGCAGATGTTATTGTATGCGATGGATTCGTCGGGAATGTCGCATTGAAATCCATTGAAGGCTTAACGAAATTTGTTCGTCGTAATATTAAAAAGGCTTTTTATCAAAATATTTTGACGAAATTAGCAGCAATTGGTGCCATTGTGGTCTTAAAGCCGTTTTTGAAAAGAATGAATCCAGAATTATTTAATGGCGCGAGCTTGTTGGGATTAAAAGGCATTGTCTTGAAAAGTCACGGCAATACATCCGTTGTTGGTTTTGAAAAAGCGATTGAAAAAGCGATGCTCGAAGTGGAGCATAACATTCCTCAATTGATTGAGGACAAGATTAAAAAATTATTTGAGAGCCGAACAACATGATAGATTTTAAAACACTTTTGCCACAGGATGTCCGATCTAATTATTCAGCGATCAAAGGCATTGGGGCTTATTTACCCGAGCGTGTTGTTACTAACTACGATTTAGAAAAAATGGTCGACACGACGCATGACTGGATTGTGGAGCGTACCGGTATTCATCGTCGACATTTAGCGCATGAAGAAGAAACCGTGGCGTCGATGGGTGAAATAGCGGCTAGGAATGCATTAGAAAATGCGGGTATTACGCCTCAAGATATTGATTTAATCATTGTCTCGACCGCCTCCCCAGAAAAATTCTTTCCCAGTACAGCCTGTATGATACAAGGGCGGCTTAAAGCCAAACATTGCATGGCCTTTGATATTACAGCGGCTTGTACCGGATTTTTATATGCACTTGATATTGCGAATCAATATATTCGAACAGGTGCCGCCAAGCATGTCCTGATTGTTTCTACAGAATTAACTTCTCGTCTGGCCGACTGGCAAGACCGCAATACTTGTGTGTTGTTTGGAGATGGCGCAGGCGCAGTCGTTTTGACGGCGAGTGAAGAGCCCGGTATTATTGCTTCTCAATTACACTCTACACCCGATGAAAAAGATATTTTAAGTATGTCGACGGGTATTTATGATAAAACCCCGACAAAATATTATTTGACGATGCAAGGACGGGAAGTGTTTAAAGTGGCGGTGAATTATATTGTCGATTCTGTTAATGATTTACTGTATTCTTGCGGATTAACCGTGAATCAGATCGATTGGTTAATCCCTCATCAAGCGAATTACCGCATTGTAGATTTAGCCGCCGAAAAACTTAATATGCCGCGTGAAAAAGTGATTTTCACTTTACAAGACCATGCGAATACTTCCAGCGCCTCCATTCCGTTGGCTTTAGCTGAAGCAATGAAAGCACGAAAAATCAAAAAAGGTGATTTAGTCATGTTATCTGCTTTTGGAAGCGGGTTAACGTGGGGTAGTGTCCTCGTCAAAATTTAATTTTTTATTGTTTTTATAAAAAAGGGTCGATGATGAATAGCCAATCCATCGCTTGTGTATTTCCAGGACAAGGGTCGCAAGAAGTCGGCATGTTGGCCGACGTGTTTACGCAATTTTCTGTTGCATCCGATCTTTTTAAACGCGCTTCAGTTGTTTTAGGTGAAGATCTTTTGTCGCTTGTGCAAAAGGGTCCTGCTGAACAATTAAATCAAACGATTTATACGCAACCGATTATGCTCGCGGCCGATATGGCTTTATGGCAAATTTGGTTATTGAATCGCTATCCTAAGCCACAGTGTATGGCGGGACACAGCTTAGGCGAATATGCGGCACTGGTTGCGGCTGAAGCGATTGATTTTGAAGACGCGATTCGGCTCGTGCGAACGCGCGCAGAGCTCATGCAAAATGCCGTGCCAGCAGGTCAGGGTGCGACAGCCGTTATTTTGAGTTTGACGGTTGATGCGATTCGTGCGATTTGTGATGATGTTACCCAAAAAACGGGATTGCTAGTAAGTGCCGTGAATTTTAATTCACCCGAGCAAACGGTGATTGCTGGGGAAAAAGCAGCGGTTGAAGAAGCCATGTTGGCAGCTAAACAAGCCGGCGCTAAGCGCGCGATGTTATTGCCCGTCAGTATTCCCGTGCATTGCAAAATGATGCAGGGTATTGCCGATGATTTTACGCAAGCATTGAATCAAATAGCAATTCGAACACCCAAAATCGCTGTAATTAATAATGTGGATGTTCAAATAAACACACATCCTGATGAGATTCGTGCCGCGTTGGTGCGTCAAATTTATCATCCTGTCCGATGGATCGAAACGATTGAGTGCATGAAGGCACAGGGCATCACCCATATTGTGGAATGTGGCCCAAAAGCAGTATTATCGGGTTTGATTAAGCGAATTGATAAAGAAATAATCGTATTTAATCTCAATAGTGTGGATAACTCGATAAAATTAGCGGACTTACTGAAGTAAGAACGGCAATCTATTTTTTATGGTTTCTGGGTTGCTGCGATCAGATCGCGGAGACCAGAGATTGTTGGATTTCCGATTTTTCGGAAATAATGAAAGTGATAGGAGTCATTGTAGGACGCTCTTCCAGTGATTAAATTTATAGGAGAAACGATCGATGTTAAAAGATAAAGTGGCGTTAGTGACGGGTGCTCAACGCGGTATTGGTAAAGAAATTGCACTGATGCTAGGTCGAGCTGGTGCGACGGTGATCGGCACAGGTATTTCCGAAAAAGATGTCGAAGTGATTGACCAAATGTTGCAAGCGGAAAAAATTCAAGGGCGAGGCAAATTGGTGGATGTAACGAATAAACCCATGCGAGAAAGCGCTTTTGAGGAAATTCGCACGGAATTTGGGGCCCCCCATATTTTGATTAATAATGCCGGTATCACGCGCGATAATTTGATGTTGCGGATGAAAGATGAAGAATGGGATGCGGTGATTAATACCAATTTGAACGCTGTTTTTCACATGACCCAACTTTGTTTGCGCGATATGCTAAAAGCCCATTTTGGTCGTATTGTGAATATGGCTTCCGTGGTGGGTATTACGGGAAATGCCGGGCAAGTTAATTATTCGGCCGCAAAAGCGGGCGTGATTGCCTTGACGAAATCTTTAGCAAAAGAAGTCGCCGCGCGGAATGTCACGGTGAATGCGATTGCACCTGGATTTATCGATACCGATATGACCCGTCATCTATCAGAAGAGCATCGTGCTGCGTATTTGAAAACGATTCCTATGAATCGCGCAGGACAAGCAGCCGATATTGCAAAAGCCGTTTTATTTTTTGTTTCTGACGCGGCTGATTATATTACGGGTCAAACCCTGCATGTGAATGGTGGGATGTACATGGCTTAGT
The DNA here is from genome assembly GCA_001801305.1 of Gammaproteobacteria bacterium GWE2_42_36. GTDB lineage: Bacteria > Pseudomonadota > Gammaproteobacteria > UBA12402 > UBA12402 > UBA12402. Next base: position 3,904 of record MGXH01000001.1, on the reverse strand, counting down.
CGATTTCGCTGGCAAGAATGATTGTTTTAGAACCCCGTTTTGAAATAATAATTTTTGCTGGCATTTTGGCTGGAAATTTGTAAGAATTTCCAGTCGTGAGTGGAACTGACCGCAACCTTAAAAAATTGCGGTGATTTTATGATTAACAAGAGGATAAACTTGAATGAGTACAGTTGAAGAAAGAGTAAAACGTATTGTTGCAGAACAATTGGGCGCTAAAGAAGATGAAATCAAAACAGAAGCCTCTTTTGTTGAAGATTTAGGCGCAGATTCTTTGGATACGGTCGAATTAGTGATGGCGTTAGAAGAAGAATTTGGCACAGAAATTCCTGATGAGGATGCTGAAAAAATCACAACCATTCAGCAAGCAGTCGACTATGTCGAAGCCCATCTGAAAGATAAAGAATAATTCGTTTAAATCAATCAAAGCAGGGCATTTACAATGCGCTGCTTTCAATATTTCAATGACGAAAGGAGAGAGACCCTTGAGTAGACGACGTGTAGTAGTAACTGGTATGGGAATGGTATCTCCCTTAGGTAATACGGTAGATGAAACCTGGAAAGGTATTATTGCTGGCCAAAATGGCATTGGTCTGATTGATCAATTTGATACGACCCAATATAACTGTAAAATTTGTGGTAGCGTTAAAAATTTTGATCCGACGGCTTATATGACAGCGAAAGAAGCTCGACACATGGATCCTTTTATTCATTACGGTGTTGCCGCTGCAACGCAAGCTCTGCATGACGCCCATTTGACCGTGACCGAAGCAGAAGCGGGACGTGTTGGCGTTGCTATCGGAGCGGGTATGTGTGGATTATCTACGCTTGAAAAATATCATGAAATTCTGCTTAAAGAAGGACCTCGAAAGCTGTCTCCTTTTTTTATCCCGGCGATTATCACGAATATGCTGAGCGGGCAAGTCTCTATTATGTTCGGTTTAAAAGGGCCGACTGTTTCTGTGGTTTCAGCGTGCAGTACCGGCACACACAACATCGGATTTGCGGGACGCATGATTCAAGACGGCGATGCCGACGTCATGGTTTGTGGCGGTGCGGAAATGGCGATTACCCCATTAGGCGTGGGCGGTTTTTGCGCACTGCGGGCTTTATCGACACGCAATGATGCACCGGAAAAAGCGAGTCGTCCTTGGGATAAAGATCGTGACGGATTTGTGATGGGTGAGGGTGCAGGCGTCTTGGTCTTAGAAGAATTAGAACATGCGAAAAAACGGGGTGCTAAAATTTACGCTGAGTTCTCTGGTTTCGGCATGAGCAGCGATGCAACGCATATGACGCTCCCTGATCAAGAGGGACGAGGCGCTGCAGCCTCAATGGCGAACGCCATCAAAGACGGTCACTTAAAGCCATCCGAGGTGAATTACATCAATGCCCACGGAACCTCAACGCCGCCTGGCGATGCAATTGAAATTCTGGCCATCAAAAAAACATTTGATGATCATGCCTATCGTTTAGCGGTTAGTTCGACGAAGTCGTCGATCGGTCATTTGTTGGGCGCAGCAGGTGCTGTCGAAGCGATTTTTTGTATTTTGGCGATTCGAGATCAAGTGGCACCGCCAACGCGTAATTTGGATAATCCCAGCGAAGGTTGCGATCTTAACTTGGTCCCACATCACGCTCAGCCCTATAAAATTGATGTCGCGCTGTCAAACTCATTTGGGTTTGGTGGCACCAATTCAACCATTATTTTTAAAAAATTTGATTAACCTACTTAACCACATACTTCTATCTTCATGTCATTCTCATGCATGATCGTTCGGACCCCGCGACCAAGTCGCGGGGTGACAGACTTCAGCACCATAAAACAGCCTGCGGAGTAGATATCCAATGACCAGACGACGATTACGACGCAAACAATGGTTAAAAATTTTTCCACTCTTTATTGTGGGCTGCATTTTTTTAATGTGGTTATATTGTTTTGAAACGCCCGTGATTCATCAGGATTTTTATTACGTCATAGAGCCAGGAACTTCTCTGACTGATTTGACTGAGGCTTTAAACGATGAAGCCCATTTGCCTTTCCCTTTTTTATTCCATCTATTTGCGCGTCTCCGAATGGCTGACCATCATCTTAAAGCGGGAGAGTATATCTTTCCCGAAGACAGCTCGATGAATGATATTTTAAATCGTGTTGTTCGAGGGGAGGTGCTTTATCGCGATTTTACCATTGTTGACGGATGGACTTTTAAGCAGGTGCTGACAGAGCTGAATAAAAATATTTATATCCAACATGAGATTGGTTATTTGTCTCCCGTGCTCATTGCTGAAAAAGTGGGGTGTCCTTATAAAACGCTGGAAGGGTTATTGTATCCGGACACGTATCGCTATACGCGCGGCACGACTGATACCGCCATTCTCAAATGGGCCTATCAAAATATGCAAACCGCATTGAATAAAGAATGGATGAATCGTTCGTTAAATACACCTTATAAAACACCCTATGAAGCACTGATTGTTGCATCGCTTGTCGAGAAAGAGGCTAAAGCAGAAAATGAACGCCCCATTATTGCAGGTATTATTTTGAAACGGCTGGCAAAACATATGTTATTGCAAATTGATTCGACCGTTATTTTTGGGTTGGGAGATACTTACCAAGGAAAATTGACACGCGTCGATTTGCAGAAAAAAACGCCCTATAATACTTATTTACGACTAGGATTACCGCCGACACCGATCGCGATGCCCTCAGAGAAATCGATTGCGGCAGCGCTTCATCCTGTTAAAACCGATGCGCTTTATTTTGTTGCAAAAGGGGATGGGACCCATCAATTTTCTGCCACGTTAGAAGAGCATCATTTGGCGGTTGATCAGTATATTCGAGATAAATAGATGTTGGGATTGAAGATTGAAAGTCGAAGTCGCTTGGTGGCGATTTTTTTTATGGGACTGTTGTGCTATGGGATCAATGCGGTGTTTGCTGATGTGGCGCCGACTGGAGGTATTCAGCACTACAGCCCGGTTTATCTCGCAGCCTATGATCGAGAGCATCATTTACTGGCATTGATTCGTTCATATGAAAATCAAGGCACAGCCTATTATTTAACCGTTGACTCGAATACGCTAGTAACCCAAGTGATGAGGGCATCCGATGTCAACCTATTACTTGACAATAAAGTGTTGAATAACTCTAATTATTTCAAAATGTTAGAGCGGTATTCGGAAGCACCTTATCCGCTTGTGAACTATGGATTGACACGCGCTGGCAAAGACGTGCCCGGTGTTTTTTTGACGATTGACTTATGTCCTTCTCATAAGCTTTTTGAACAACGTTTTTTTGAAACATTAGTCGCGATGAGCGAAAAAGAAGATCGTCCGATTCCGATTGCGATTTCTGTGACAGGACTTTGGATGATTCATCATAGCGCTGAAATGAATTGGCTGCTCGCTCAAGAAAAAAATAATAAACTGCAAATAATTTGGGTGAATCATAGCTTTCATCATCCTGTTAAAGATCATTTTTTGTTGGCGCCAGGCATTAATTTCGACGAAGAGGTTTTTGATACAGAGAAACTGTTATTGGCAGAAGGTGAAGTGCCGTCTGTCTTTTTTCGCTTTCCAGGGTTGGAGTCAAATCAAGAGCTTATATTAAAACTCAGAGAATTTGGATTAATTGCTGTGGGGAGCGACGCGTGGCTGGCCAAAGGACAAAAAATCACACAGGGCAGCATTATTTTAGTCCATGGTAATTCCAATGAGCCTTTAGGGATTAAACTCATTATGCCGATGCTACAGGCAGATCAACTGCATCTTTTACCATTACTGCAAGCGCTGTGACAAAGGGTTAATTGTTTTGCGCGATTTCTAATCGATCAGCGAGAGGCAAAGGCGGAATTCGCGTTCTATTGCCGTAAAGGTTAGCTTTTTTTATTTCTTTGAATTTTAT